>JAOABV010000026.1:0-4661 GCA_026418155.1 candidate division WOR-3 bacterium
ATTATCATTGTTGGTAAGTAAGGAGTTATAATGAAATACGGTAAAATAAAATTTGTGATAATCATTATTGCCATCGCATTAGGTATTTGGACACTCTATCCAACATATGAACTTTATCAGAGCGTCCCGAAACGGCGAAAAGTACTTTTACAAGAATTACAGAATGCGATGACCGGAAATGATTCGGCTCGGATTATTACGCAACTACAAGAACTCGTGGAAAGAGAAGCAGGTTTACACAAAAAAGCTTTACATCTTGGTCTTGATTTGGTTGGCGGAATGCATCTGGTCTTAGAAGTTGATAAATCAAAACTTACTAAAGAAGAAGCCAGAGACGCAACAGACCGAGCATTAGCAGTAATTCAAAATCGTATTGACCAACTTGGCGTATATGAACCAGTTATTCAAAAAATTGGTGGCGACCGAATTTTAATTCAACTGCCAGGAGTTGACCGAGAAAGAGCCAAATCTTTAATTGGTCAAATTGCGCTATTAGAATTTCGTTTAGTTGCCGATGAGCGGAAAACCGAAGATGTCTTAAGGACTATCGATAACTATTTTCGCCGACTCAACCAAGAAGATACGCTAATCAGCGAGCAAGGAAGATTTTTGAGTTATGTGATTAATCTTGGTCAATCGGATTATGGGGTAGAAGAGACTGATTTTATTAATTTTAATACAATGCTACAACAAGCAGAGTCGATTATTCCTGCAGATTATCAGATACTATTTGGTCCGCAAGAATCTTATCGCGGTCGGAGAATCCGACGCCTATATTTGGTAAAAAGAGAAAGCGAAATGACTGGCTCGAGTATCAGTGATGCTCATCCCAGTCCATATCAAGGAAGTGACGCTAACCTTGCGAATACTTGGATAGTTAGTTTAAAATTATCCCGAAAAGATGCGGGAAAATTTGCCAGTATCACTGGCAGGAATGTAGGAAAACGACTCGCAATTGTTCTTGATAATATTGTGCGCACTGCTCCAGTAATTAAAGAACGAATTGCTGGTGGTGAAGCAATGATTACCACTGGAGATGTTAATCCGGATAAAGCCCGTGATTTAGCTATTGTCTTGCGCAGCGGTGCTTTACCGGCTCCAGTCCGCATTGATGAAGAACGGTCAGTCGGTCCAGCATTAGGTCTAGACTCAATCCGAAAAGGAGTTCGCGCCGGCTTGATTGGTGCGTTATTAGTTGTTATCTTTATGATTATTTATTATAGTATATCTGGAATCATTGCTGATATTGTATTAATTTTGAATATCTTCTTTATCATTGTCGTATTAGCAGGATTAAAAGCAACCCTTTCTTTACCAGGCATTGCGGGTATTGCTTTAACTGTCGGTATGGCGGTTGATGCTAACATTCTAATTTTCGAACGCATCCGAGAAGAACTAAAAGCCGGTAAAACTGTTCGAGCTGCGATTGCCGCTGGTTATTCCCGGGCTGCAGTTACTATTTTTGATGCTAACATTACCACGATTATTACAACCATCGCACTCTATTTCTTTGGCACCGGACCGATTCGGGGTTTCGCTGTTACACTAATTATTGGTTTAGTACTTAATATCATTACAGCAGTATATGTAAGTCGATTTATTATGGATTGGATTACAACCCAATTTGCCGCCGAAAAGTTAAGAATATAATGTTCAGTAATACAAAGAGACTAATTCTATTAATAATCGGCTTTCTTATTTAGCAAGATAATATTGGAGGAAAATAATGTTACAGATATTTAAAAATGCTGATTTCAAAATTGTGCCCCGCAGGTATATTACATTTGGTATCTCAATTTTATTGACAATATTGACCATTATCTCCATTATTGTTCATAAGGGACTGAAATATGGGGTTGATTTCACAGGTGGCACTTTATTAGAAATTCATTTTGCAAAACCAATCGAGACACAAACTCTTAGAAATGCTTTTGCTAAACTCTCGGTCGGTAATGTAACAATCCAGAATTTGGGTGAGGGTTCGGATTTTATTGTCCGATTTGAATCACAAATGAAATCTGAATCTGCTGAAAGCACATCGGCGAATATTATTCAATTACTCCAAAATGAAATTCCGGATAATCCCGCTGAATTAGTTCGCATCGAGATGGTAGGGCCACGGATTGGTCGAGAATTGCAAAGAAATGCTTTGATTGCTGTGTTAATTGGTATGGTCGGCATATTAATTTATGTCAGTATTCGCTTCGATTTCCGCTTTGGCACGGCAGCGGTCATTGCTTTATTCCATGATGTCTTTACGACCATTGGGTTTATTTCAATAACCAATACTGAGATATCAATCCCGATTATTGCTGCCTTACTCACTATTATTGGTTATTCAGTGAATAATTCTATTGTGATTTCTGACCGGGTTCGAGAAAATTTACGCCGAATGATAAAAGCCGAATTTAGTACAATTATAAATACGAGTATTAATCAAACTTTATCTAGAACCACTTTAACTGCTTTTACGACATTTATTATTGCTTTTGTCTTATATTTATTTGGCGCAGCCACAATTAAGGATTTTGCTAAAGTTATTAGTTTTGGTATTATTATTGGAACTTATTCGGCAATTTTCATTGGTGCGCCATTAGTTGCTGAATGGGAAAAACATTTTCCAATGCGTCGCCGAAGGTAATAAACGATAATATATTACTTAAAACTAATTGTTAGGTTGTCCCGTAACTGAAATCAAAATTATCATTTATCTTGATGGCTTCATATTAAAGGTTTATACAGAGTAAAAGTAAAATGTTGACTGCTTCCAATAAACAATTAACTTTTGGCCAGTGGCTTTGTATAATCATAGGAACTGTTTTCTTTTCCGGTTATTTTCCAATTGCGCCCGCAACATTTTCCAGTCTTTTGTCAGTATTTCTGGTCATTTTGTTGTCAAAAAAAATTCAAATTTATGTGCTGGTTATGATGGGCATAATTATTCTCGGTTCGCTCATTGCCGGTAAATTAGAAAAAATCTGGTCTAAGGATGCCCGTCGCATTACAATTGATGAATGCGCAGGAATAATGGTTACTTATTTTTATCTACCAGGGATAATCAACGACACTAAACATATTAACTGGTTGTTATTGGCAATAGGATTTGTGCTTTTTAGAGTGTTTGATATCGTTAAACCATTATATATTAAAACTTCTGAAAGAATCACTGGCGGATTCGGTATAATGTTGGACGATGTGATATCTGGTATTTATAGTAATATAATCTTAAGAATTATTCTATTAATCTTTCCTGCGCTAAAATATTAATCAATATGCTAAACGCACAAATTATTATTATTGGTAATGAGGTTTTATCAGGCAGGACACTTGATATTAATTCTAACTTCCTTGCTAAGCGTTTGCAAAACTTAGGGATTACATTAAATCGAATTACAGTTATCGGCGATGAGAAATCGACAATCGAAAAAACCGTCTCTTATGCGATTGAACATACCGATATTGTTTTGGTTTCAGGCGGATTAGGACCGACGCCCGATGACCAAACTGTTGCCAGTATCGCAAAAATTTTCAAACGACGCTTAATTTTGGATGAATCGATATTAGCCAAGCTCGAAATGCATTTCCAAAACCAAAACATTCCAATGCCCGAACTGGCAATGAGACAAGCACTAATACCCCAATCCGCAATCGTTTTAAATAATCCAGTGGGTACAGCTCCAGGGATTATCATAAAATCCGGTAAAAAATCAGTTATTCTGCTTCCTGGAGTTCCAATTGAATTACAGAAAATATTTGAAACCGGTGTTGTGCCTTTTCTTACGGATACCTATGCTTTACAACCATCAATTGAGTTAGTTGTTAGGACGACAAATATACCGGAAACAGCCATTGTTGAGAGAATATCAGATATCTTAAAAAAATATAAAGATATTGCCGTTGCATATCTACCATCAATCACCGGCGTTGATATAAAAATAACAAATATCCGAGACAAAAAACATTTGTCAGATTTGACCCGTGAATTATCAACACGACTTAAACCATATGTTTATGTATTTGGCGAAGAGACTATTGAGGAAGTGGTAGGGAATCTTTTAAGAAAAAAACAACTTTTGTTGAGTGTTGCTGAATCATGCACAGGTGGCTTAATCGCAGACCGGATTACTAATGTTCCTGGTAGTTCCGAATATTTTATTGGAGGTGCGGTCGTCTATAGCAATAGACTAAAGAATTCAATATGTCATGTACGAAATGAAACTTTAAGAAAATTTGGTGCGGTGAGTAAAGAGACGGTTTTAGAAATGGCAAAAGGCATCAAAGAAAATTTTGGTGCGGATATCGGTATTGGTGTATCCGGTATTGCTGGTCCATCAGGACAAACTGCACAAAAGCCAATTGGATTAGTCTATATTGGTATTGCCACGAAAAAAGGACAGACTTACGAAGAACATCATTTTACGGGAACAAGACGGATGATAAAAGAAAAATCAGCAATGGCAGCATTGGATTTACTTCGCCGGACCATTGAAACTATTTGACTTCTTACGAGATAAAAAATGTGGGAAAATTTTGGAATTTCAAATAAGGGTAGCAGTATATTAAACAAAATCAGGAGGTAAGTTGATGGAAACGATTCGTTCCTTTATTGCTATTGAAATTCCGAAAAAAATTAGGCAGGAGATTATGAAATTTGTTGATGA
>JAOABV010000026.1:4761-23564 GCA_026418155.1 candidate division WOR-3 bacterium
GCGAAAGTTGAATCGACATTAGCGGAAATCGGCTACAAACCTGAAGAACGACGGTTTCATCCCCATCTAACAGTTGGGCGAATTAAAGAAAGAATTGACGGTAATAAAATTTTTACAACTCAATATAAAAGTGAAGTATTTTTAGTTAACTCAATAATATTATTTAAAAGCACCTTAATGCCAGAAGGACCAATTTACGAAAAACTGCAGGAATTTTCTTTTAAGGTTTGAAATTTGAAAGAGACTGATAGATTAATTGAACAATAAAATTAAATCGTATATAAAATTAATGAAATGAGAGGATTAATTTTTTAGTTTGTTAAATTAGTAGATGTACTAATAAAAATAAATAATTGCAATTCTAAAATAAATCTAAAAGTTTCACACTATTCAATCGAAAAAGAGCAAATATAAATCTTAAAAATGTTGTCAAATTTCTTATCAAAGTTTTCTGATGTTGATAATTGATTTATACAAGACTAATTTTTCTCTGGTCATTTGTGGTTTCTTTTCGTATCTTTAATGACAATTGCTTCCCTATAGCATCCTTTAATATTCAGATGTTTTGTGAATTTATGAATAAAAGTGTAGTCAAGACTTTGCTTTAAATTTTTCTATAAATAATATTAAGATTTGAAAAAATAACTTTCTGCTACTAACGAAATTGCATTTCTAAAATTATTAATAAAAATTAGTATCGAATGAAACTGCTGACCGATGCGGTCTTCGCGTATAATAGTTATTAAAATAGATAAATAAAAATCTATTTTGGATAAATTTACTGATTTTTCTTTCTGTATATGCTATGTCACTTTTTAGATTTATCTAACTGGTAGTATTAATAATTTTGTGTAAATTCTATTTTCTTCCACAAAGGTTTTACTTCCCAATGTTGGGTATATTTGTTAAAAACTGCATACACTATCCTGTAGGTTGACATAGACATAAATTCTCATATAATAAAACCTATGGATTTTCCGAAAAGATATGAACCAAAACAGATTGAAAAATATTGGTATAAATTCTGGGAAAGTCAGGGATATTTTACTCCGAATTTAAAAAGTCAAAAACCGAGATTCTGTATAGTAATTCCGCCACCTAATATTACGGGTGTTTTACATATGGGGCACGCCTTAAATAGCACGCTTCAAGATATTATTATTCGTTTCAAAAAATTACAAGGTTATGAAACATTATGGTTACCTGGAGTTGACCACGCCAGTATCGCTACTCATAATCAAATTGAAAAATTGTTAGCTAAACAAGGTAAAACCCGATTTGATATTGGACGAGAAGAATTTTTGAAACTGGCTTGGGAATGGAAGGAAAAACATGCCAATATTATATTAGAACAATTAAAATCCTTAGGTGCTGCTTGCGATTGGACGCGTACAAGATTTACCATGGATGCGAAATTGTCCCGTGCAGTGCGAGAAGCCTTTGTTCAGTATTATGAAAAGGGTCTAATTTATAAAGCATATTATATTATTAATTGGTGTCCACGGTGTCATACTTCGATTTCGGATTTAGAGGTGAAGTATAAAGAAACGGCAACTAAACTTTGGTATATCAAATATCCCTTAAAGCCAGACAATAAAGAGCCAATAGCGAAAGATTATATTGTTGTCGCAACTACTCGACCGGAAACGATGCTTGGTGACACCGCAGTTGCAGTTAATCCTAATGACGAAAGGTATAAATCTTTAATTGGGAAAGAGGTCCTTTTACCTTTAGCCAATAGAATTATTCCCATTATTGGTGAAACCACTGTTGATGTAGAATTCGGAACCGGTGCGGTAAAAGTTACACCGGCGCATGACCCAGTCGATTTTGAAATTGGTAATAGACATAAGTTAGAATTTGTGAAGATTATCGATGAGGATGCCAAAATAACTGATAAAGCACCCTTAAAATATCAAGGATTAAGTCGAGAAAAAGCAAGAGAATTAATTGTCGCAGACTTATCTGCGCAAGGATATTTAGAAAAAGTTGAAGATTATACTCATCGTGTCGGCACATGCGTTCGTTGTGAAACACTTATTGAACCGTTAGTGTCTTTACAATGGTTTTTGAAAACAAAACCTTTGGCTGAACCAGCGATAAAAAAAGTAGAAGACCAATCAATAAGATTTTATCCTGAACGTTGGACTAAAGTCTATTTAGATTGGATGTATAATATTCGGGATTGGTGTATTTCTCGCCAACTTTGGTGGGGACATCGGATTCCGGCTTTTTATTGTGATGACTGTAATAACTTAATGGTTACGCGCGAAGACCCTAAAGAATGTGATAGATGTCATAGTAAAAATATTAGACAAGATGAAGATATTTTAGACACCTGGTTCTCTTCTGCCCTTTGGCCTTTTTCAACTTTAGGCTGGCCTGACGATACGGAAGATTTGAGACAATTCTATCCTACTAATCTGCTATCAACCGATCCGGACATTATCTTCTTATGGGTCGCGCGGATGATTATGTCAGGATTAGAATTTATCAAGGATATTCCATTCCGAGATGTATATATTCATTCCACAGTGCTAGCTGAAACCGGAGAGCGAATGAGTCGTTCTAAAGGTATTGGTGTTGACCCGCTGTTATTGATTGATAAATACGGTGCTTGTGCTTTACGATTTACCTTGGCGTATTTAGAAACCGAAAGTCAGAGTTATCGGTTCTGGGAGAAAAAAGTGGAATTAGGAAGAAATTTTGCCAACAAGATTTGGAATGCAGGCAGATTAATAAGTATGTACTTAGAAATTAGCGAAGCGGTTAAAAATTTAGATGAAAGTTATTCGTTAACTTCGCTTTGGTCAGTAATTCAAAATCCAATAGATATCTGGATTTTTACGAAATACATTAAGACCGTAGAGACCGTAACGAGTGCTTTAGAACGCTACGCTTATGCCCAAGCTGCGAGTGCGCTCTATACATTTTTTTGGGACGATTTTTGTGATTGGTATCTGGAGACTTGTAAAATTCGTCTTAAAGATAAGGAAACAATAATCTTGGCTGTCCTCCGTAAACTTTTTCAAGAAATTCTTATTTTACTCCACCCGTTTATGCCCTTCTTAACTGAAGAGTTGTGGCATCGGTTTAATTTCCAACCAGGCTCAAGCATATTAGATGCCGCATGGCCAGAGATTGATGACACCACAAAACAAACACTTGCGAAACAATCTGATGCTATTCGATTTTTTGATGCGCTTCAAGATTTAATTAAGGGAATTCGCAACATCCGTGCAGAAATGAATATTGCAAATGATAAAAAAGTTATTTGTTTAATAAATACCAGTGATAAGGCACTTAGAGAGTATTTGCTTTCTGAAATTCCAAGTAAAATAATCAAAGAACTTGGTAGGGTATCGAAGATTGAACCTTCTGAAGACAGACCCGCCCAATCCTCGGTAATTATTATGAAAGATTTAGAAGTTTATATTCCTTTAACCGGCTTGATTAATTTTGAAAAGGAAAGAAAACGTTTAGAGAATGAATTACAAACCGTGCAAAGAGAACTTGATAAAATTAATAGTCTACTCACTAACGATGATTTCTTAACTAAAGCTAAACCATTAGTGGTGGAACGAGAACGGGAACGAAAACTAAAGTATGAAGATAAAATTAAAAGACTAAGAGCCGCAATCGCATCATTGGTATAAAAAATTGAGATAAACTTCTCCATAAAATATTGTGAGGAAGAAAATCTACAATCGGAAATAAATTATGAGATTCATTGGTTGGATTTTTTCTCTCTTGATACTTATAGTATTTATTTTATTTTATAATTTACGATATAATCCTTTACACAACGAACTTATAAAGATTAAGCAGGAAAATTTGTTATGGCAGTCACAGATTAAAGAACTGGAAGGTAAATTAGCAAGATTATCTACAACGAAAGAACCGATATTTAAACAGACTTATCTCTGGGATGAATTGTTTGCTGGTCCTGCCAGTTTTTCTTTGACGCAACCGGCTCAAGTAATGCTTAAAGAAATTGTCCCTAGGCTTCAAGAGTTGGAAGGAGAAATTATTATTGCGGGTCATTGTGATAATACCGCGATACCACCTGAATTACAATCAAAATATAACTCGGTTCGAGAATTGTCTTTTGCTAAAGCATTGGCAGTGCTTAATTGCTTAGAATCTTGGGGGATAGCCAAAGAGCGATTGGTCTGTATTGGTTATGGTAATATTCGTCCTATTGCTGATGATAATTTAGAAACCGGTCGAGTCCAAAATCGTCGAATAGAAATAATTGTCAATCCTTTTTAAGTTTAATAACATATTTAAGTTTAGTAACATAAGTAAATTCAGAAATAAGTAAAAATGCAAAATACATTGTGTGTAAGAAACAAGATATTATTGTTGTTGAACTCAATAATTTGTTGTGGGTTATTTGCTCATTTGCCCCAAGATACACTTAAAAAAGAGACACAGCCGACAAAACATCGGCAGCAAATTTATTATAAATCAAGCAGTAAGGCAATGTTTTTATCCGCAATATTTCCGGGGGGTGGTCAATTTTATACCCAGAATTATCTCAAGGGTGTTTTTGTCGCTGGGGTTGAAGGCGCACTTGTATCTTATGCAATAAAAAATCATTTAGATTATAAAAATACCAATAATGCCGAGTTTCGAAACCGCGCAACAAATTTACTTTGGTGGTTAGCATTAGTAAAAATTTTTTCTCTTGCGGATGCTTATGTCTCAGCTAATATGTTTAAATTCAAAGAACAACAAAAATTAACAGTAAAGCATCAAATTTATGAATCCGTTTTGAAATCTGCCATTCCCAGCGACGGTAGCAAAATAATATGTAGTCGACAGCACTTACTGCATCTATCAAATAGATATGTCTATGAAAAGAAAACTCTAATCCAATCTAAATAGATACAAAGGGCGTACTTTGATTAATAAGTAAATTAATAGGGTGGTTGGACATTGCAAAGCGATGGATAATATTTTGGGTAAATTTAAACTTTATATTTTAAAAATAAAGGTGTATCCTCGTATGAGGCATAATTTACTTATTATTGACAAAATGCTAAAATAATTTTATAATATATATAAAACAAAATGTGCTATATTTTATAATAAATACTACATTGAACCACAGGACATATAATAGTGGTTCAATAGCAAGAAATCGGGTTAGAAGATAATATGCCAGATGAAGATTTAGAATTGTCGTTAGAACGGCAATACGGCGTTCCTTATATTGATTTATTGCAGTTTAAGTTAGACCCGGAGTTGTTAGGTAGTTTTCCTGAGCAGTTTTTACGAAATTCTAAAGTATGTCCGCTTTTCCGTTCAGGGAATGTTTTAGCAGTTGCAATGGTTGACCCACATGATATTGTTACGATTGACGAATTGAGAAGACAAACTGGATTAGAAATTGAACCAATGGTTTGTAAAGAAAGTGATTTATTACAAGTGATAAATCAATTCTATAGCACGCAAGTAGCAACTACTTCGGAAGAAGTTTTACCGGAACCAGAAGAAGTGACAACTTTGGAACCGGATGAAGAAGTTGGAATAGCGGAATTGGATGCTTCGCCTCGCAAATTGGAAGAAATGGCTTCAGAAGCGCCGGTCGTGCGATGGGTCAATCAACTGTTAATTAGGGCAGTCCGAGAACGGGCCTCGGACATCCATATTGAACCATCGCGAAACGGCATTTCAGTTCGGTTTAGAATTGATGGCGTGCTACATCCAGTGACATCGCCACCGAAAAAATTGGAACTAGGGGTAATTTCGCGTATAAAAATAATGTCGCGGATGAATATTGCGGAAAAACGAGTTCCACAAGATGGTCGTTATGGCGCGATAATTGATGGTCGAGAAATTGATTTCCGTGTCTCAACTTTTCCTACAACCTATGGTGAAACTGTGGTTATGAGAATATTGGACCGTGTGCGTCTGCTCTCGCTAAGTGATTTAGGATTTTCAAAACAAGATTTTGAAAAGATCAAGTCAATGATTGCCAAACCCCATGGCGTAATAATTGTCTCTGGACCTACAGGTAGCGGAAAGACTACAACTTTATATGCTATTTTAAATGAAATTAGAGGCACAGAAAAAAATATTATCACGATTGAAGACCCAGTTGAGTATGATATTGACAATATCTCACAATCACAAGTTAATTTACGAGCCGGTTACACTTATTTAGTTGGTTTACGACATATCTTAAGGCAAGACCCAGATGTTATAATGATTGGCGAGGTTCGAGATGGAGAAACTGCGGGTGTTGCTATTCGGGCGGCGCTTACCGGACAACTCGTTTTTACCAGTCTGCACGCAAACGATGCACCAGGCACTATTACGCGTCTAATTGACATGGGGGTTGAACCATTTTTAGTTGCATCAGCAGTAGAAGGTGCTGTGGCGCAACGTTTAGTGAGAAGGATTTGCCAGAGATGCAAAGAACCATATCATCCACCAGCAAAACTGCTTAGTGAACTCGGACTAAGTAGCGACATCCAGTTTTTTAAAGGCCGGGGCTGCGACCGGTGTCGAAATACCGGATATTCCGGAAGAATTGGTATCTTTGAAATCCTAAAAAATACTGATAGGATTCGTGATTTAATCATTACACGGCCAACCACCAGTGCCTTACGACAACTTGCTCGTCAAGAAGGTATGCATACTCTTTGGGAAGATGGTTTACAGAAAGTGCTTGCTGGTATTACGACGCTTGATGAATTAATGAAAGAAGCCGAGAAAATCTAATGGATAAATGTCTTGAAAATACAACTAAATTTGTTACTTGCCACTAAAGATATGGAGAAAACAAAAATTGGACTCTATCTCTTTAGGGCTAAAATGCAATGATTCTTAAACGCTATGCCTTTATTTAGATATAAAGTTAGAAACAAAGATGGTGTAATTTTATCCGGAACATTAGAGGGTGTTGATTTAGCCGGTGTTTTAGAGCGACTTGATGCCTTAGGTTATATTCCAATCTCGGTTACAGAAGACAAATTAAAAAAGCCCCTGACAGGAAAAGAGATAACAATCCCTTTTTTGAGACCAAGAGTAAAATTAGTTGACTTAATTACTTTTACTCGACAGTTTGTTACACTTCATAAAGCGGGTTTACCGATGTTGACTGCGATTAATGCGTTAAAAGCCCAGACAAGAAATAAAGAAATGGCTCGGGCTTTAGACGGAATTTCTCGGGATTTGATGGGAGGAGTAACTTTATCGACAGCATTATCTCGATATCCTCATATTTTTAATGAACTTTATGTCAATTCGGTGTGGGCGGGTGAAACCGGGGGGGTCTTAGATGAGATATTGTCGCGGATTGCCGATTTATTAGAGCATGAAAGGAGATTAAGGTCTGATATTCTTTCTGCCCTGCGTTATCCCATATTTGTGATGGTTGTTTTTTTCATCGCAATCATTGTCTTAGCAACTTTTGTCTTACCGAAATTGCTCGGTATTTTGACAACCCTAAAAGGCAAAATGCCTCTGCCAACCAGATTATTAATTGCAATTGTAAACATACTCCAAAGTTATTGGGTATACGGGTTTTTAGGTATTGGGCTATTAATTGTTTTATTCTACTTATTTATTAGAACAAAAGGTGGCAGATTGTGGTGGGATAGAGTAAAATTAAGTTTACCTATAATGGGTGGAATTTCTTATCGGATTACATTGAGTCGTTTTGCGCGAATGTTTGAAACATTAGACCGCACTGGCTTACCAATTCTGCGCACTTTGAATTTAGTAAGCAAAACAGTAGGAAACGCTTATTTTGCTACCAAAATAGAAGCAATTGCTGAAAGTGTTCGCCGCGGAAAAGGATTAGCGGCTCCGATGCGAGAAGCAAAAATATTCCCACCAATGGTTGTGCAAATGGTCGCGACTGGTGAAGAATCCGGAGCCTTAGATGATATGTTGAGGCAAGTTTCTGAACATTATGACACCGAATTGGAATACATCGTCAAAAATCTCACAAGTATGATTGAACCAATTCTGATTATGGTATTAGGGGTTGGCGCAATATTTGTGATATTAGCGGTCATATTACCATATATGCAAATCCTTGCCAGTATCCAATAAGAAGAATATATCGTTTAGTGCTATCCAGACGATATAGATTACATAGACTACTTAAAATTTTTTATATTAATTTGACTTCAATAAATGTCACAGCAATTTATTAAACCTACAATTAACAATATGAATCTTATAAAAACATTTCAACTCGGTAGATTTCTCTGGACAGTATTTGTCAGTTGGTATTTTATAAACTTTTCACGAAACTTTTTTAACTCTTTGGTGCCAACAAAATCTCAAATTCCAATTGTTTTCTTTATTGTTTTAGTTCTTTGGATGGCAGTAGAATATTATTTTGGCTCACCTTTCTTCCAATCCGGAATTGTAGAAATTAGTTCTAAAGACAGAACTATATTTTCGTTGTTCTTTTATAGCACAACAATATATTCTATTGCGGACTATTCATCGCTTAATTGGACTCAACTTAATATCTTATATCCATACATTAATATTTTAGGGCTTATCTTATTTATGGTTGGTGTGCTCTTGCGATACTGGACACTTCTAATTTTAATCAGAACTCCTATTCAAAAATTGATAAGGAAGCGAGTTTTTCAAATTTGTCGTCATCCGCGGTATTTAGCAACACTTACTCAAATCATTGCAATTTCTTTAATTTTTTCAACCTATTTAGGATTAGTTTTAACAATTATCATTGGATTACCAATTATTTATAATCAAATCAAGAGTGAAGAGATTCTACTAAGTAAACTTTATAAGACTGAATATGATGAGTATAAACAAAAAATTCCGATGCTCATTCCTAAATTTTGCCGTATCTATAAGAAATAAATCTCAAACATTAGTCTTTATACAATCAATATTGAAATGTGCTATAAAAAGGATATATCATTCCATAAGATACTTTTGCCTTGGTCATTGTTTCTATAATCGCTGTAAATATCTTAACTCATTAGTATTCAATTTGTTTTACCATTCGGATATTTGACCTCATACTATAAGAAACATTGAGTTAAAGTTAATAACTCTTTTGGTTTTCCATCCTAAATGGAAAGACACACATTTTTACGGTAATGGAAAGACATTTTGTCATTTGCGATGAAGAGTCAAGAGTTCTAAAAAGTGTTGCTGGAATTCAAAAGACCAAACAAAAATATTATTAGGAATATTCAGTGATTTTAGCTACTTCCTAAAGGACTCCATAAATATACAAACCGCTATTATCCTCTAAAGAAAATCTTAATATAAATATTTCCGTGATTTTAGTGTTTTTACTAACAAACTAAACCTAATCAAAGAGTTTAAGAGAATTTAACTTGACTGCCTATATAGACCGTCAACTCTTTTAAGTTTTGAGTTTTAATAGTTTCATCGGAAATCTTTATAGTTTTAGACAGAATTTTTACGGACTTAGGATTCAAAACAAGAAAAGCATTAGGGCTAGGGTGGGGCTAACCCGATGCTAACTTAATCTTAGTCTCTTGATAGTGCAATCTTATCCGGTAAACGGCATATAAAGTCGCCTATCAGTTAGGCTTAGTTATCTAATAAAATATTCTAAACTCTTTATTGCATTCAGTGAAAATATAAAGTAGAGGAGATGGTTTTTAAGATATGCAGTTCCGTAAATAACAAGTTGTTACTAAAACTATTCGTCCGAGGGTTTGGTGGGAAATATTATATTTATTAATTATAGTGAAGATATTTATTAACGGAGTTAGATTAACATTTGGGATATTTATAGACTTTTTCAGTATTATGTTAATATAACATTAGGATACCAGATAAATGATTAGGACTTGATAAAATTGCATATAGGTTATAGTTTAGTGCCAAAACAGGTAAATGAACAAACAGGAGGTTATAACCGCAGCAAGCGTAAAGGGTAGTCCGACTTTGACAAAATCTAAAAAGTTGATTTTATAGCCTTTTTTTCTTAGTAATCCGACACCAACAATATTCGCCGACGCGCCAATAGGTGTGATATTTCCGCCAACAGTTGTGCCTAAAATTGTTCCAAATAGTAATAAATATAAGGGATAACCGTAAGTTCGAGTTAACGGGAAAATGATGCCGACTATTGCGGCAAAATATGGTATATTGTCAACAAAACCAGAAACAAAGACTGAGAATAAAACCAATACAACATAAGTTAAAATAAGATTACCCGAAGTTAAATTACCAACCCAATTTGCGATTAAGTCAATAATGCCCGTATCTTTTAATGCTCCAACTAAACAAAAGATACCGGCAAGAAATGCCAAGGTTCCCCAATCCGCGTCTTTTAATACTGAATAGGTTTTAATCTTTTTTGAAATCATACTATAGATAATCGCCAAAATCGCATAACTGATACATATTAAACCGCTAATATTGCCAAATTTATTTTTTAGAAACGATGCCATTATTAATGAAAAAATCAGTAATCCCAAAATAATGCCAGGAACTCTGCTAATAATCTTTTCTGGTTCAACTTGACTTATTGGCTGATTGTGTTTCCGAAAGATAAGGTATAATACAATTAGCGAAGCGATTACTCCTATCTGAACCGCAAAAAAAAGTGACGGTTTTCCCTGAAAAAAGAAGAAATCGTTGAAAGTCATACCAGTATTGGCAGATAAAATCATGCTTGGTGGGTCGCCAACTAAGGTTGCGGTTCCTTGTAAATTTGCCGAAAGACATATTCCTAATACAAAAGGGACCGGTGAGACTTTTAGTTTTTGCGCAATTTCAAATGCAATTGGTGCCATAATTAATGTTGTGGAGACATTTTCGACAAACGCGGACAGCAAACCCGTAAATGCCGACAGTAAAATAATCGCCCAGATTAAATTTTTAGACACATCAATTAATCGCTCAGCAAGATAAGCCGGGATTTTTGAATGAATGAATAATTCAGCAACAACGCTTGTGCCCCAAAGAACGCCTAAAATATTCCAGTTGATATGCTGAAATATTCTTAAAGGACTGAGAATGCCTCCAATGACCAGTAAGATAACTCCTATCCAAGTTGCTAATATTCGGAAACGATGGGTTACAATCAAAATAGCATAGACAGCAATAAAAATGATAGCACTAAGAATTTGAGACATTAGATAAAAAATGTGATGACCGAAGTTTTACAACCTAAGATTGTCATACATATCAATCTGTGTACCACTAAGAACATCCAATAAGAAAGGTGGTGATTGAGGTTTTATGACTATTTTTAGGCCTGAACAAAATGAATATGATGACTTGACTGAAGGCATTTTTAAGTTGAAGTAAGATAGAAATTTCTGCGAAAGTCAATTTTAATGGGGAAAGTAAAGAAATTATTGAAAGTTTCGGTATTTTTAGGGACTCTTTTTCAGAGGTTACTAAGATATTTTTTTTGACAGATGGATTTAGCAAAGAAAAAAAGACAGGAAAGATGTTTTTACCTCCCAATATTATTCGCTTCGGTATTCAATTAAAGAAGAAGTGGTATCAGCGTAAACCCGTTTAATCAATCCTACACCCGGAGCAAACCATTCGTAACCAAAATAATGCTCTTGATAATTGTTAAGAGTAAAAGTTGAATGAAACTCAATTTTATAAACTTGCCCAAAAGTTCCTGCGGGAACGGTGACATCGGAAATTTCCCAGACTTTTCGGGATATTGTTTGTCTTATTCTAAAGGTATCGCCTAAAATTATAACCGTATCAGCAAATACATCACTCCAAGAATTACCCAAAACAAAAGGTAGTTTATATTCTAACAACCAACTCTGTTGTAAAATATAGTCAACACCACCATAATTGACTTTTCTTATAATCAGTCTTTTTACTTCACTACCATTTTTCGTCCAATATTCACTCTCTCCATTTCTCAAGAGATGCCAAACTGAATTACCATAGGCAATAGTTTCGCCTTTTATTTCAACTAATTCAACAATATTACCTTTAGTATATTTCCAATAATAATTAGGTTTCATTGGAAAATAATCTTGTCCGGCGCGATATAGGACCCAATCGGAATTATTACAGGTTATCCATAGAATCAAAATACTTGATAAAGTAAAATAAATAAAGAAAGATACCAAATTCCTCATAAGCCCTTATTCATAGCCAATATATGTCTTCATCGGTTATGACGCATCTGTATAAATAATGATAAAAATCTATATGCTATTTAAGGACTTCATGGTTTTGCCAAAAGATTAACACCGATGCCAATCATTAATGAAATAAAGTAATCAGTGTGGTATATTTTCAGGGATTGATAAGTTCGGGGATGAATAATTTGGTTTAAGTAAAGATGAGAATTAAAATAAAAACGACTCACAACTTTTTGATAATCGATTCCTGATTTAATTCCCCAGACATAATTTTTTTCTTTACCTTGTTCAAAGTGATGTAAGATTTGATTGTATGTGCCACCAAATACTAAATTAAAACTTCTTTGTGCTTTTGGGAAAATCGGTACTTGGTAGAGTCCACTGACTGTATGGATATAAAGGTAATCACCATTACGACTTTTCCCAATATATTTAGTAAAAACATAGTCAATTTGAAATTTATTATATCTACAGAATACAGTTGGCGAAGTTGTGAGAGAATAATATCGACCAATGTTGCTGATGGGAAGATTAAACCCATATTGAACACCACAGTCTAAGGAGTTAAATAATAATAGTGATGTAATTAGCGTATATACCATATTAAGTTAATTTATCATAATAATTGTGAAGTGTCAAGTATTAACTTTAAGACATTAAATAATTCTTATACCAAGAAAGAAAAGATAGGAAAAACGAATTACATAAATTTTTAATTGTATTTAATTTGATTAATTAGTTGTCGTTATGTTTTTTTAGTTACTTCTATAGAGAAGCTAAAATAGTGCCTCTGAAATTGGAAAAGACCGAGAATGTTCAGCGGTTCTGTGGATTCATTAACAAAGATTGATTTATTCAGTCGTTACTTCCATAGGGTCCGGAAAAAGTCGAGTTTTGCTACTTAATACACTGAACATTGCACTTGTTTTGCTGTTTTTTAATTTAGTTCCGTAACACTTTTTTAAACCCTTTCCATAAGTAGGGTAATAATATTTTGTGTAAATTTAGACTTGATAGGTTAAAAATAAAGGTGTATCCTCTATGATAAAAAAGATTGACAAAATTCTAATTTTAAGTATAATGCTATTTTAATATGATTAAAGATAGATTAAAAAGAAGACACTATCGAATTCGAAAAAAAATTGTAGGCACAGAAAATAGGCCTCGGCTTTGTGTGAAACGAAGCAATAAGCATATTTATGCTATTTTAGTGAATGATGTTTCTAATAGAGTAATGACTACCGTGTCTTCGATTAGTAAAGAATTCAAAGAGATGTCAGAAAAACTGGAAAACAAACAGAAATCTTCGATTGCGGAAAAAGTTGGTTTGCTTTTAGCACAGAAAGCCAAAGCCCTTGGTATTAATGAAATCGTTTTTGACCGTGGCGGTTATCGATATCACGGTCGGGTGAAAGCATTGGCTGAAGGTGCCCGCAAAGGAGGCTTGAAATTTTAAAATCTATGATTAATACTCCAGAAACCGATCGGAATTCAAAAATTATTGTCGATACCGACGAGCCGGAAATTACTCCGGAGTTTATTGAACGAGTGATTTTCATTAAACGCATTGCTAAAGTTGTTAAAGGCGGTAAGCGAATGCGTATTGCGGCAGGGGTTGTTGCCGGTGATGGCAAAGGTAAAGTTGGCATTGGACATGGTAAATCAGCTGAAGTAGCGCTAGCGGTTCGCAAAGCGGCAACGCGAGCAAAAAAGAATATGATTTCCATCGCAGTAGTCGGAAACACAATTTCTCATCAAGTTGAAGGTAAGTATCGAGCCAGTAAAGTATTATTAAAGCCAGCACCTGAAGGAACTGGTTTGATTGCCTGTCCTCAAGTCCGGGCCGTTGTTGAAGCCTTAGGCATTAAAGACATCTATACAAAATCACTCGGTTCCAATACTCCTTATAATCTGGCGATGGCAACTTTACGGGCATTAATGAAACTCCGAACTCCGGAAGACATTGCTCGTGTTCGTAATAAGCCATTAGAAGCGATAGCCCAAAAAACTAAAAAGAAAGATACTCCTACTGCGGACATATCGTCAGAAATAGCAGGGACGATGTCAGACAGTCTTTCAACTGATAACTGAAAAATTAAATTAAATGAAAAAACTGAAGGTTACATTAATTAAGAGTTTAATTGACACTAAACCAGTGCATAAGAAGAATGCTTTAGCATTAGGTTTGAAAAGGTTAAATAGTTCCAGAATTCATAATGACACTCCAGTGATTCGAGGAATGATTGAAAAAATTAAACATTTAGTAAAGGTAGAATATGTTGATTGAATTACATCCTCCCCAAGGCGCCAAGAAACGTCCCAAGAGAGTCGGTTGTGGACCAAGTTCTGGTCACGGTAAAACCTCAACACGGGGACATAAGGGTTCAGGTCAAAGAAAGGGCAAAGAGTATGATGCGCGGTTTGAAGGCGGACAGATGCCCCTTTATCGTAAGATTCCGAAACGCGGATTTAAGAGCCCATTTAAACAAGAATTTGCAGTTGTAAATTTTGCTGATATTACAAGAAAGAATTTATCAGGAATTATTTCACCAGAAACATTAAAAACTGCCGGGTTAGTAAAAAAAGACCTACCCATTAAAATTCTGGGTAAAGGCGAAATTAGTATTCCAATAACAATTCAAGCCCATGCGATTTCTGAATCGGCCCTAAAAAAACTTCAGGCAGTTGGTGGTAAATTTGAACTGATAACCGCTATTCCTAAAAGATAAAAATGCTTCAAAACGTTCCTAATATCTTTAAGATTCCTGATTTAAGGAAGAAAATTCTCATAACCTTAGCATTAGTTGTTGTTTATCGTTTAGGCACCCATATCCCAATTCCTGGAATTAATGGCCAAGCATTAGGTCTTTTATTATCTCAAATGCGGGGAACAGTATTCGGGCTTTATGATATATTTGTGGGTGGCGCATTATCCCGAGCATCTATATTTGCCCTCGGAATTATGCCGTATATCTCAGCCTCAATTATGTTTCAATTATTGGGTTCGGTTTTTCCTTACATTGAGAAGTTAAATCGAGATGAAGAAGGAAGAAAAAAACTCAACCAGTACACCCGCTATGCCACTGTTCTTTTAGCAATTATCCAAGCCACCAGTATTTCGGTCTATTTAGAATCGCAACCACCGACTGCGGTCGGACCGATCGTTGCGCTGAGTGGTTTCTTCTTCCGATTGTTGACGATTGTGACAATGACTGCGGGTACTATCTTTGTAATGTGGCTGGGTGAACAGATTACAGACAAGGGAATTGGTAACGGAATATCTTTTATTATCTTTATCGGTTGCCTTGACAGTATGCCGCAGGATTTTGGTCGTACAATCCAAATGATGCATGCTGGCGAAATTTCCTGGTTAGCATTGATATTAATCATTATTATCATTTTCGGCGTCTATGCCGGTGTTGTCTTGGTCACTCAGGCGATGCGTAAGATTCCAGTCCAATATCCCAAAAGGATTGTCGGTAGAAGGATGTATGGTGGTCAGTCAACCTATATTCCTTTACGCATCAATACTGCAGGTGTAATTCCTATCATTTTTGCGCAAAGTCTCATTGTCTTTCCCTCAACAATTGCGACATTTATTAAAGCGCCGTGGTTAAATACAGTTCAAAATTATCTTGCCCCAGGTGCTTGGCTATATAATCTGCTCTTTGCCGGTTTGATTATTTTCTTTACTTATTTTTATACTTCGGTGGTCTTTAACCCGAGAGATTTAGCAGATAATATGCAAAGATATGGTGGCTTTGTTCCGGGAATTCGGCCAGGCGAAAAAACTGCCCAATATCTTGACCGCAGTCTTTCGCTTTTAACATTACCTGGAGCCATCTTTTTGGCATTTATGGCACTTTTACCGTATTATCTAATGCATTCTTTACGAGTGCCATTCTATTTTGGCGGTACAACACTTTTAATTATTGTTGGCGTTGCCTTAGATACAATTCAACAAATTGAATCTCATTTGTTAATGCGCCACTACGAAGGTCTCTTAAAAGGCACCAAAGTCAAAGGTCGCCGATAAGATAAAACCTTCCCCATAATTTGTTAATATTACAGAACACAAATACAGGATTTTTGTATTAATGACTGTATATAAAAGATTAACCTATTTGTAGTAAAAAAAGACCGCAGTTTTTAGCTCTGCGGTCTTGGTTTTGGGGTAATCAAAAAATTACCAGAAACGCCAGGGTCGTTTTGGTCGCATCTCCTTTTTCATTTCCTTCGCCCGATGGATTATATCTCGGAGTTCTTCATTAAATCGCATCTGAAAGAGCATAAATTTTGCCTGTTGTTCTGGAGTAAGAATTGAAGCAATCTCTTTGCGCAATTTTTTCTCAAGTTCTTGAAATTTAGTTTCACTTAATTCCATTTCTTGAATTTTTGCCTTAAGTTCTTTTTCATATTTTTTAGCGTCACGTAAATAGTCTTCAATTTCGTCTAAAATTTTCATCCGTTTCTGGTCAAATTCTTCTCGGGCTCTTCTTAATTCTTTTAATTTCGGAAAGAAACGCAGACTTTGGTCTTCAGTTAAATTCAAGACTTCGGTCAATTTCCAAGTTTGAATCATTTCCAGTTTTTCTTTTGGTCTTTTCTCAGCAAATTTAGGGCCGCCAGGTTTCTCAGGCAGTTCCGCTATAGCAATCTCATCTTCGTCCGCAAAACACATTTCACAATTTTCACAGGCTGGTGCCATCATCAGTGAGTGTGGTGGAGATAATGGTAAAAATGTTTGATTTTCGGGTATCATCGGTTGGCTAAAGACAATACCTAAACAAAATACAAACGGTGCGATGATTTTTAACATATTTTCCTCCTATGTTTAGAGACTGACATTTCTTTTTGAAAAAGATGATAATATTTCTGATTAGCCAGCCTCATAGTTTTAATTAAAATATTTTTTAAAAAGTTCATTGATGACCTTTTCCTTTTCGTCATCTGTAAGTTGCGAAAATAAATCAGTTGGCTCAGCATTATAAATCAGTTCCCAGTCAATAGATTTTACCTCGTCACTTATAACTTCAGCAATCAACCGGTCGTTTATCAGTTCTTGGGCTTTAGGATCTAAAAATTCATAAAGATGAGTAGCACTGAGATTGGTTTGTGTGAACTCAGTAAATAATTGGTCTTCAGATACGGTTACTGATTTTTTAATGTTCAGAATATAGGTTGTGATGATAACAACTAAAAGTATCACTACTGAGGCAAATACCGGTATTAAGCGTGAGAATGCTTTCGGTTTCGGTTGCAGGTTTTTTATCTTGCGACGGACTTGGATTAAGAAGTCTTCTGCTGGATAAGGATAGCGCTTAACCATCCGGACTTCTCGCACAAGTGCGATAATTGATTTTAGTGTTTGTAATTCCATTGAGCATCGGGCACATTGTTTAAGATGTTCAGTAATTTTCTGAGTTTCTTTAAGAGATAATTCCTGATTAAGATAGTCAATCAGTTTTGCTTGAACCTTCTCACACAGCATAATTTCTTTCGCCATTCCTTAAGTAAAATTTACAAATGGCCTCAGACATAACAATAATCGGCTTTGGGAGCGTTAATTTATAATCTTAACTTTAGTACGCATCATAATAGTTTTTCTTGCCATTCCTTAAGTAAAACTTGTAATCGTTTTAGGGCATGATGATAATTGGCTTTGACAGTTCCAATTGATAGTTTTAAAATTTTTGCAATCTCTTCATTACTGAAATTTTCGTATTGTCGCATCATAAAGATCTTTTTTTGTTGGCTGGGAAGCTGATTGACCGCATTAGTAATTGCAACTGCTAAATCTTGTCTTTGTTTCAATACTTCAGGGGGCAGTTCAGTTTTTTCGCCAATCGGTTCTAATAATAACTTCTCTTCGGACATATCGTCTAATGATAAGACATCCTGTTCCTGCCGGTGTTTTTTTCGATAACTAAGGCAAAGATTAAAGCAGATTCGGAAAAGCCAGGTATAAAAAGAAGAACGTTCTTTGAATTTAGGTAATGCCTGATAGGCTCGGACAAAGGTCTCTTGCGATAAATCCCAGGCAAGTTCTTGGTTATGTACCATTCGTAAAGCCAGATAGTAAATTTTACTTTGATAGCGTCGAACCAGTTCATCAAAACTCGCTTCATCACCTCGTTTGAACGCTTTGACCAGTTCTTGGTCTGAAAGTGTTTGAAAAAAATCTGCACGGGCAAAAGTTTTTGCCGAATCCATTGGCTTAAATTAAATCTTTTTTTTCGCACATAATATTAGACTAAAAAGTCAATTAAAAGTTTAATTAAACCGACCTTTAAGTCAACCTTTTAAAATTTGTTCTATCTTTTGATAAATTTCAAAATCTTATAATAGCAAATTAAGATAAATTCGACAATGATTATTTTACACTTTTGAATGTTCATATATAGCACATTTTATAACAAGTAACTGATAACAAAAACATTTGTAAACTTTACCTTAAAGCAATTGATTTGATAAACTGTGCGGTTTTGCTATTTGTAAAGATTCATTTCAGATACAATCCTCCCATATTACCTATATTTTTTCTGTCTTCTTAATAAGTTTATAAATAAGAATCTGTTGCAGACGAATTTTCTAATTTTTGTGCCTTTTTCAGAGTCAATATAGTTCACCGTAAAATTAGGACTTTTCAGGTTTAGTCTTGAATTTTGCATTATTATAGAACTCTGAAGAGTGTTA
>JAOABV010000027.1 GCA_026418155.1 candidate division WOR-3 bacterium
TCATTAACCCGGCAGCAGCAATCGGATTACCCACACCTAATAAACCACCTGACGGACATACTGGTAATTCGCCATCTCTTTGTGTGACACCATCAACGGTTAATTGAGGTGCTTCGCCTCTTCCGCAGAGCATTAATCCTTCCATATGATGCAATTCTTTGTAATCAAACGGGTCATATGGTTCAGCAATATGGATTTGGTGTCTTGGGTCGGTAATACCGGCCATCTTATAAGCCATTCTTGCCGCTTCTTCCACATATCTGGGATAACACAAATCGCGATCTGTCCAATAAGCAGTATCTAAAGACCAACCAACACCTTCAATCCAAACCGGTTTATCCGTAACCCGACGAGCAATTGATTCATTAGTTAAAACCAAAGCAACCGCACCATCAGAAACTGGGCTTACATCCAGTCTTTGAACTGGCCAGGCTAGCACTTCTGATTTTAGGATATCATCTACGGTCACAGGTGCAGCAAGTTGAGCTGCAGGGTGGTTTAAGGCATTGTTTTTATTCTTAACCGCAACTAATGCAATATCTTCTTTTCTTAAGCCATAAGTGTTCATATAGCGATTCATCTCCAAAGCGAAAATCCAAAGAAGATTAGGTTTTAATGGTCGCTCAGTTGTATGGTCAAAAATCGTTAAGAATGCTGCTTGAGCATGAGGTTGAAAAGACGACATCTTTTCTTCACAAACTACTAAACAAGTGTCTATAACTCCTGAGGCAATATGATACCAACCTTGAGCCACTGCAAAAACACCTGTTCCACCGCCAACAAAACAACGCATATAAGGTTTACCAAATGCACCAGCGCCATCCGAGAGATATTCTCCTTTCATATGGACACCATCAAAAGTATCCGGCGCACTCCCTAACACAACCGCATCAATCTGGTCTAAAGTCATTTCACAAGATTCTAAAGCCATCTTAGTAGCGTGGAATGCCAGTTCTTTACCGGTTTCTTGTGCGCGCCGAACAAATTTTGTCATTCCGGCGCCAACAATTGCTACTCGATTTCCCATTGTAGCCTCCTAATTGGAAATTATTGCTACAACCGCACTGGTTGTAGGTAAGCCGCGCCAACTTTGAACCAATGCCGTTTTAGCATCTTGTATCTGATTCTTACCGGCATTACCGCGGAGTTGTTCTACTGCACAATATAATCGAGCCAAGCCCATTCCTTCGTATAAGTAACCCATACCTAACGCGCCCCCGGAAGGATTAACGGGAAATTCTCCGTTAATTTCAGTAACGCCTTGGTCAATTAATTGGCCAGCACCACATTCACAACATAATTTCAAGGCTATCATATGCTGTAGTTCTTTATAAGAAAAACGGTCATCAATCTCAGCAAAACATATTTCTTTTCTTGGGTCTGTAATTCCTGCCATTTTATAAGCCATTTCTGCGGCTTGAGTCACATATTCAAGATATACCCAGTTACGCGACTCTAAAGAGGGTGTGCCATTACACCAACCAATTGCTCTAATCCAGATTGGATTTTTGACCAGTTCTTTAGCTTTTTTTTCTGATGCCAAAACAATTACGATGGCACCATCAACCGGCTGAGCAATATCAAGTTCGGTTAAAGGACAAGAAATACCCTTTGCATAATTAAAATCTTCAAGGGTTAATTTTGTCCCCCGTCCAGCAATTGGATTATTTAAGGCGTTCTTACGATTTTTAATTACGACTTTGGCACATTGCTCATATGTGGTGCCAGTTTCAAAACAGAAACGATTCATCTCAAGTCCAGCAATAAAGTGTGTGTTAAGTTTAAGGGGCCGATTAAATATCGGGTCCTGGGCGCAGGCTTCGATTCCATCCGGTGTTAACATATTAGAAGCCTTAGAATGGGCTTCAACTACCGCGATATTAAATTGACCAGTTCTAATTTGTAAAAAGGCAGCGGCAATTCCATGGAGACCATCGCCTGTTATGGTATGCATTGGTTTCAGTGCGGAACCTAATTGGTCAGGCACATACTCGTCAAAGATTGATGTTCCTTCAATATAATCCTCAGCACAAGTGACAAAAGTATCAACATCCTTGCGTGGGTCAATTCCGCAATCGTCATATGCCTTGACTGCGGCTTCGAACATCAATTCTTTATACGAAACATCAGGTGAAATTGAGCGAAATTGAGTCGCGCCAATACCAATAATTGCAACTCTCTCATTCATTATACCTCCCTGATACAGGTGCATATCACGCACTTCTTTTTTGAGTTAATTTTAATTAATTGATTCCAATATTTATTTTGTTGAATATTTATAGTCAGATTGCAATAATTTTTTGTTGTCCATGGTGAAAAATGTAGAATATTATGCCTGTTCATTAATAGTAAAATCTTACTAAAAAGAAAAGCAGTGTCAAGGTAAAAATGCAATGTGGCCAAGTGAGAGTATACAGTTTATAAGATTAATAAAGATTAATTATATAGATAAAAATAGATAAAATAGATTATTATAACGAGTAGATAATACGGATGGGAAAAGGAGTTTGCGAAATTAGCCATAATGTCAATTAATAATTGATGAAAGAACACAAAAAAGTCAATTTTTACGATTGGATAAATTGAACTTGCTGAATATTTTTCTGCGGTTTTTCCGACACAGATGCGTGTCGCATGTGTTTTTGGCATTATTTCAGAACGCTTATTGATGAATTATCTTAATAGCAAAGAATTCAAAATTTGCTAAGTTCCAGCCTGTATTAAACCTAAATCGTTTTCGTTCATCATCAATTTTTCCGAATATCTACTGAAGTTAGTGTATAATTTATGTAAATTTAGACTTGATAGGTTAAAAATAAAGGTATATTCTCCTATGACGGACAATTTTAATAAAAAGAAAACACTCAATGGAAGAAAAAAGAACTTACACAAAATACTGACACTACCAAAATAAACCCAATCTTGACATTTAGCCAATCGAGTGTAAGATATAATAGAAAATTATAAAATGCGAAATGCGTTTTAATTTCAAGAAGATTGTATTTGTTATATGAAAATTAGATGTGCTAAATATGTTTCAATAAATCGGTTGTAAGATATGGAAATGGAAAATCAAGCATTTTTAATATGATTCAATAATTCTATTTATAGGAGTTAATTTATGTCAGGACATTCGAAATGGGCACAAATCAAACACAAGAAAGCCAAAGCCGATGTGGAACGAGGTCGAATTTTTTCTAAGTTGATAAGAGAAATCACTACTGCTGCACGGATTGGTGGTGGTGATATTAATGCTAATCCAAGATTGCGCACTGCAGTCGAATCTGCCCGGGCAGTCAATATGCCGGCAGAAAATATTGAACGCGCGATAAAAAAAGGAACCGGTGAGTTGCCGGGCACAAGTTATGAAGAAGTCGAATACGAAGGCTATGGTCCAGGCGGCGTTGCCATAATTGTGCGGGCACTTACGGACAATAAAAACCGCACGACTTCAGAAATTCGCCATATCTTTTCAAAATATGGTGGTAATTTAGGTAGTACGGGTTGTGTTGCCTGGCAGTTTCACCCCAAAGGCATTATTATGATTCCCCGCACCGAGTATGATGAGGATAAAATTTTCGCAATTGCTTTAGAAATTGGTGCTGAAGATGTCAAAACCGATTCCACTTCTTATCAAATTATCTTGTCTCCGGAAAATTTCCATACGGCAAAAAAGAAACTGGCGCAAGAAAATATTCAAATGAGCCATGCGGAATTAACACGCATACCTCAAAGCACAATCCCTTTAGATGAAAAAACTGCCGAACGGGTACTAAAATTATTTGAGCAATTAGAAGAACATGATGATGTTCAACAGGTCTTCGGTAATTTTGATATTTCGGATGAGATAATGGAAAAAGTTTCTCAAGAAGTTCTTAAAGAATAATACGATTTCAACCACTTAAAGATTCATAAAAGTTTCGAAAGACACTTCAAGAAAGATAGGTGTTAAAGTCTCATAAGTCAGATGTGGTAATCGGATTAGACCCGGGGCTTTCGGCCACAGGCTATGGAATTGTTAGGAAAGGAGAATGCCTCGATTACGGTATTATTAAATCTGATATCACAAAACCATTAGCCGAGCGGATTAATCAGATTATACAGATGTTACAAAAAAAGATTAATCAGTATGCACCAACTAATTGTGCTATTGAAACTTTATTTTTTAAGAAAGAGTCGGCTCGTAGTGTTATCCATTCTGCCCATTTACGCGGAGCATTGTTTTTTCTTTTGTATAAAAAAAAGATACCAATTGTTGAAATCACTCCAGCAAGAATTAAAAAAGCACTAACGGGCAATGGACGGGCGTCTAAACAACAGATTAAATTTATGGTAAAAAATATCTTTCATATTTCTCACGAACTTAACGAACACGCTTCCGATGCTTTAGCCGTCGCTTATACATTTAATCTTTTGATGGAGGAAATAAAGATAAAAAACTATGTACTCAAAAAGTGAACCTGCAAGCGTTCAATACAACTATTCTACGGCAATTTTTCTAATTAATCAGAAAAGTAGCAATGAATTCAATTTTGTTTCGAGGAGATAAACAAGAAAGATGTTAATAAAAATGAATATATCGATTAGATGTTTAATTAATCAAAGAGAGGCATAATGATTTCAGTCTTACATGGCCGAGTTATCTCTAAGAATATTACCAGTGTGGTAATTGATTGTGCGGGTATCGGTTTTTCAGTCAATGTGCCTTTTTTAGTGGCACAAAGTTTAGCAATTGATTCAATTGTCACGATTCTGGTCCAGCCAATTTTTAGCCATGACAACTTTGAACTTTACGGGTTTCTCAAAAAAGAAGAACGGGACACTTTTAATCTCTTATTAAAAGTACCGGGAGTTGGTGCTCGCGCTGCGCTCAATATTCTTTCCCGACTAACACCAGAAGAGATTCACGATGCAATTGGCAAAGGCAAAACCGATGTCTTTAAGGCGATTTCAGGTATTGGTAAGAAAAAAGCAGAAATGATAATCTTCAATCTGCGTAAATCGGTTGCAGAAACCAGCACGACTCCAGAAGTGCAAAATACCGTGTTAACAGCGCTTATGGCTTTAGGGTTTAGCCGTAAAGAGGCGCTACAAAAATTATCCGCAATTCCGGATGTTAACTCTAAACCGATTGCCGAAATTATCCGATTAGTGCTCAAATCCCAAACTAAATAGTAAAATTAAAGATGTTATGCTGTTTATTATAAGAAGTTAAATGTTTGTAGCGATTAATGATTCTTCTTACACTTTTGCGAGATGCTTACAGGGAAAATATGTTACGAAATTATCAGGCAGTTTTCTTTCTGTATGCTTCAAGTTGTCTTATGATGAATTTTTGGTATAATTAAATAGTCAGTTTGTATGCTTACAATTAATCATCCCCGGATTATTTCGCCGAAGAAATTAGAAGGCGAAGAGGTCTTTGATATAAAATTACGGCCCACTTCGCTCACAGAGTTTGTTGGTCAACAGAAGATTAAAGAAAATCTTGCAGTCTTTATTTCCGCGGCTAAGCAAAGAAATGAACCATTAGAACATGTGCTCTTATTCGGACCATCTGGGTTAGGAAAGACAACCTTAGCCCATATTATTGCCAAAGAGATGTCAGCCAATATCAAATCGACGACTGGGTCCGTTTTGGAAAGGCCTTTGGATTTATGTGGTATCTTAACTAATTTAGGTGAAAAAGATATTCTGTTTATTGATGAAATTCACCGCACCAATAAAACCGTGGAAGAATATCTTTATCCGGCATTGGATGAATTTCTCATTGATATTATGTTAGATAAAGGACCAGGGGCACGAACCTGCAAAGTACCGATTAATAACTTCACCTTAGTGGGTGCGACAACGCGTTCTGGTTTATTAACCGCACCCTTAAGAGCCCGATTTGGCATTTCATTTCGATTAGACTATTACACGGCAGAAGACATATTCCAAATTATAAAGCGTTCCGCCCAAATTTTAGGTATTGCCATTGATAATGATGGTGCTATGGAAATTGCCCATCGGAGTCGGGGAACACCGAGAATTGCTAATCGGCTATTGCGAAGGGTCCGAGATTTTGCCCAGGTAGAAAAAAAATCTATTATCGATAAATCAATTGCGGAATATGCCTTAGAAAAACTGGAAATTGATAAGAATGGCCTGGATGAAATGGATAAAAGAATTATAATGACAATTATTGATAAGTTTAGTGGTGGACCAGTAGGTATAAACACCTTATCAGTTGCCTTAGGCGAAAATGCGGAGACGATTGAAGAAGTTTATGAGCCATATTTGGTGCAAATTGGATTTTTACACCGAACACCCCGAGGTCGAGAAGTAACGGAAATTGCTTATCAGTATTTTGGCAAGAAATCTAAAAAGCAAATTCAGATCGGTTTTGCAAAATCTAAATAGTCTAAAGAGATTGAAATATGAGTCATTAATTCCCCAATCGTATGGTTAAATCTTTTATTCTAATCAATTTACTAATAGTTAGTCTTTTAATCTCTAAAGACAATTTTAGCGAAAACTTGCGAACAGCTAAGAAACAGGTTGTTGTCTGCTTTGACGATGGTTTTTATGGTGTATATAAATATGCCTTTCCCGTATTAAAGCATTATAAAGTTCCCTTTGTTATCGGATTAATTGCTTCTTATATTAAACCAGGTACACCTCGACAAAATGCCTCTGCTTACTCTTATCTGAACCAGGGTGAAATTAAACAGATGCTTAATCAATCTGATGTTGAAATTGCCAGCCATTCTGTCCATCATCTTGATTTAGGAAAAATCACCCCGGAAAGAGCAAAATATGAGATTGCGGAATCTAAGGTCTTTTTAGAATCACTTTTCAACCAAGAAGTTAACACTTTTATCTACCCTTATGGAAGCACTAACTCTTATATTATAAGTTTAGTAAAAAACTCTGGCTACAAATTAGCCCGAAGTTGCCGATGGGGTGAAGTTAACCTCTGGACCGACCGCTACCTTATTCCAATTAAAGAAGTTAGAATGTCCACCACTATCACCGAAATAATTGACCACATTAAAAATAACTCAATCACAGTGCTGGTGTTTCATCGGATAACCCCTAATCCGATGGTCTTTACTGACTTTGGTTTGTCTAAGTTTAATCAATTAGTAAGTATGTTAGCATCCTCTCCTACAGTTCAATTTGTGACTTTTAAGGAATTATACCAACAATGGTGGCAGGAGATAACTATGCGATATATTGTGCAAAAAGACTGGTATTATAAGCCCAAAGACCTATTTCAGACAATAGAACTGGATAAGTTTGGAACTACATATCCTATTATTAATCAATAAGTTTAATTATTTTGTTTTAACTTGGGTTAATCTAAAAGATAGACATCGACCAAGTTAGAACTATGGATGCCGGCATCGGTCAATAACTTGGTGTTTTCTTTGTAGCCGACAAAGATATCGATTGAGTGACCATTAATTAAAGAGCCAATGTCATGGGCAAATACAATTCCATTATGTTTTTGAGAAGTGATTGCCGTGAGCATTGGTATATATAATTTTGAGCCTAAAGGAATGATTGCAGGGTCAACGGCAACTGAAGTCATAGGTGTGATATGATAACCACTATGACCTAAAAATCTATCCACTATCCTCACCTTATTAATTTTTTTCAAGTAACTAATTCGTCTGCCATCTTTTAGTTCGGCACAGGACTCTTTCTTGAAATCTTTTACGAACTTATACGGAAAATAACCTAAAAGTTGACCATTTTCTAAATATAATGGTGTGGTTTTAGGACCAGAATAATCCGACTCCTTTACAATCCAATAAAAAGTAACCCGAAACTTACCTAAGTATTTCAATTCACCAGCCTGATAACCAGTAACCTTTAATGATTCTAAAAGGGGGTGAATTGAAGCCGGTTCTTTATCTGTTACTTTTTGAATTTCAGATGGTTGGACAAATTTTTCATTGTTCTGCACAATTGCACGGTTTAAACAAAATAATTCAAAAATTAACAAAACCGGCAGAATTCTTAATAATCTATTGCCAAAACCCCTACTTTTTCGCAAGAATCCCAGATGGTGAAATGGGGGCCTTTTAATTAAATGAAAACCGGTTTTGGTTTCAGTCACAGTTGATGTGTTAAATCTAATTTTGTAAATCATAGTAGTAATTATACTTAAATAAGCCTATAAGTCAAGAAGGAGTTATTATCGGAAGCCACATCTTTATTTTTAGCATGTTAAGTCTATATTTACACAAAATATTATATACTACCTTGTCAATGTTTATAGAAATTATGGTAAATTAAAGATAAACATATTCTTTTTCCTAATAGTTTTAAGTCAATTGTCTAAATCAGATAGCATTAAAACCGGTAGGCAGTATTTTTAAGTTTAAAGTCAATCCCTAAACCTATGCTCTATTCAGAAAACCTAAAACTCTTTATCTTTGGGATACTATCGAAAAACACCTGACACATATCGTTTTCTTTGGATTCTCCCCAAATTGCTCTTTTAAGCACATTTTAATCTAAATTCGCTTTTGAACGTGTTACTTGTCTATTAACTGGTTAAGATACATATAGTTATATATATTACGATGCTCTGTTGCTATATATTATCATACACTGTAGGTGTTTTTATCTTATTTTTGAAAATTGGTTTTTCCTTGTTCGATAAATATATAATTCTGCCGTTATATAATATCATGCTCTATAGGTGTTTTTCTCTTATATTATAAATAGAGTTAAATTAAGATTTAAACGAAAAAAAGGACAGGGGGGCTAGGGTGGGGTTAGCCCAACCCTAAGTATCGCTATGCATGTTGCTAAAAGAGATTTACCGGATAAGCGGTATACGGAGTCGCCCACCTGTTAGCCTAAACCGTCTTATAAAATTTCTTAAAGGTTGTATCTTATTCTTTAAGACCCAGATAGTCTTGTAAGGTTTTTCTTAATATGAATTTGATTGTTTCTAAGTCCGGCTTTGAGAGAACTTAAACCGCAATCTAATAGAAAGTTTAATATCATTTCTGATAGTAATCTTGTTGGAACACTTTGGTTTCCAAGTGGTTGTAGGTGGAGACAGAATCTTTTCAAACAGTCTTTTGGGAATGTAGCGTTTAAGCGCGGGGAACTTATTACTTTTTACTAAATATATATACTAATACCTAAAATATATATAATATATATACTAATTAGTCCTATATTAAATTATATATACTAACTAATTAGTCCTATATTAATCGGTAATAAGATAGACACTCGGAGAGTCTTTTATACAACATTACATTTTGCTTAATGTATAAGATAGTTTCAAATAAACTCCTGAAAAAACTTTTCTATTCACGAATCGATGGGGAATAGCGAAGATAAATTAGGTGCTAGCCATAAGAATAGATAGGTAAAACTCAGACTTATTTTAGATTGAAACAGAATAACTTAAAAGATTTTTCGGATTTTTGTTGCTATGCAATTTTCATTGTTCTTCAGGACTTAGTGATAACGGATTGATATAGAAAGCCTTATTTAAATTTGTTGATGTGGTGTTTAAATCTTTTTAATATCAACAAATTTTGAGTGTTTCGGTCTTTAATCAAAAATCGGCTATTTTAGGATATATCGATATGACAAAAAAATTATTAGAAGTCAGTGCCAATGCTGAAATAGAATTTCCAATTGCGATTTGGAGTTTGAGAAAGTGGTTTGGCAAAATCAAATCTTAGGATAAAATAAGATATTTGGACTCTGAGCCCGGCTCCGAAACCTAATTTTAGGTCCTCAAACCCACTATCAGAACGATAAATTACCACTGGGTCATTAAAAGCAATACCGGCATCGAAAAATGTAACGCCCCGGATATTTTTAATATCTATCGGTATCGGATAGGCAATTTTTAATCGGTCAATAAAAGGATGTCTCAATTCAATTATACCCAGAACAACTTTATTGCTCGGTTGATAGTAAAACTCACCGTAATCATAGCCCCGGATATTTTCTCCGCCTAAATAAAACAGTTCCGGATTAAGACCAAAACTACTTATCCCAAATAACCAATTAGCTAAAGTATATCTTTTTGATAACCGAAAATAGTTTCGAAAATCTAAATAGGTCGTATAAAATTTATAATCGGAAAAGGGCAGGGTTTGATAAGTTTCTAAACGCGTTCGGATACCTTTCACTGGACCCCAGTCCGTCCAAATAGTATTGTCAAAAACAAACGCTTCTGATAAAAGAAAGATTTTACTTTTAGTATAATTATATCTTTCGTTGGAGAAGTTTACTAAGAAGTTATCACTCCAATATCCGATAGTTCCCAGTTCAAATCGGGTAAATTTATCTAAGGGATAAGAGCCAAATAATTCACCACCGCGATATCGTATAATGTGCACAGAATCAGGGTATCTGCCCGAATAATCAAAATATTGGATTAATCCTAAACCCCAATCGGTCCGTTTAGTTAGATTCCAATAGTAACAGAAAATATTGGAATTAGCAATATCTTTGTAGAGTTCAGTTTGTAAGAAAAATCGGTGGTTTCCTAAGACATCACTTAGGACCAATTCCACATTACCCGAAAAGCCACCTTGCGTTGAATAGCCCGCAGAACCGATTCCATAATCTGGTGTTAAAGTAAATTGATAGGAACTAACTTTATTATAATCAATACCAGTTGCTTGATAGACATCAGTTGATTTGGTCATTGCGACTATATCAATCGGCGGGACTATTGGCTTTAACCGCGGAATCTGAGAAAAGGGTTCTCGTATTACACAGACATCCCAACCCTGATTAGTATAATAACTAAATGCTAAAACGCTATCATTTTGCGATATTGATGGATAATGGCTACTGCTGATAAATTCTGTTTTGTGAGTTAGAGTTTGGTCGGTCAAAGAATAGATAAATAAGGCGATATTAGCGCTACCGGATTTCTCTTCCGCCAAGTTTTGGTCCTCGGCCGTATAAATTATATATTTGCCGTCGGAAGAGAAAATCGGATGTGCCAGATAACGAGCGCGCTTAACATTTCTGATGCGCTTAAGGCTGAGCGTTCCTTCGGCATTGAGAGAATTGGCTGTGGTCTTAAAAATCCCATAATTCCCTGGTATCCAGTCATCTGCCTCGGGTCGGTCCGAAACAAAGACAATCTCTTTACCATCAGGAGAAAAATAAGGGTCTCGGTCTTCATAATAATCATAAGTGATGCGTGTAAGTTTGCCATTAGTTAAATCAGTAGTATAAATATCCGCATAGCCGTTTTTTAAGCCAACAAAGACAACCTTTTGATTATCCGGGGAAAATTTTGGCGAATAGATTCCATCAAGATGGTAAGAAAGTCTCTTTTTAACTTTACCAGAGGGATAGTCCACAATCACAATATTATCTTTGCCCTGACTGCGGGCAACTAAAACAATTTCTCGTTCGTCGCTAGACCAGGCCAGACCGCCGCGCAAAACAGAGACATTCTCAAAACCGCCACTCCGTTCACCCTTAACCAGATGCTTGATAATTTTACCATCAATTGCCGAGATGACATACACATCTGTATAACCGTTACGGTCAGAAATAAAAGCAATCTTAGTTCCAGAAGGCGAAATCACTGGTGCGGTATTGTATATTGCACCCTCAGCCGTATGGTTGGTTAAAACTGTTGCAATAGAAAAATTGTCCTTTTGCGCAATTAATGGCCAGTATTTGATTTTCAAATAGTCTTCTAATTTTTGACTCATTTTAGAAACGCTGATACCAAATGATTCTTTGAATGCTGATTCCAGATTACGTTTGGCTTTCAGGGAATGAATAAACTCAAAGATTTTTTGCCGTCCATATACTTCATTAACATAACGGAAGAACGCTTCGCCAATCCGATAGTTTATATATCCCATCGCATCGTTTAACTTATCAAGGCTGACAAACTGGTTATTAAGCATCAGGTCGCGTAAATATACTTCACTAAAGACTTCGGGTTTTTCTTCGGATGAGAGAAACTCTGATATGCCTTCTGCAACCCACAGCGGAATCTGAAAATCACTAACTAAAGTAAAGATTGAAGCCAATCGCGGTTTATAAAACAATTCAAACTCAAAGATATGGGTTATTTCGTGTTCTAAAACAATACGAAAATCCCGATATGAGCCATTAAAAGGCACAACTACCCGATTCTTAAATAATTCCGAAAATCCGCCAACCGATTCTTCGATAATATCCAAAATAATATTAGTCTGTCCAAATTCATTCGGTGAATTATAGATAATGAGAGGAATTTTGTTCTTTATCTCCGTTTTTAGCGCTGAGGCGATCTTTTGGTAAAAATCCTCAGCATATTTTGAGGCATACTCAGCAAGCCCTTCACCGCCTTCATAAAAATAGATATTAAAATGTGTGGTTGATAATATTTTGAATTGAAAATCCTGATACTGGACTTTATTTTTACTGAAATAATATTGCCCAGAAACTAAATTAAAGCCAACACTGATAATAAAAACTAAAAACCACAAACGAAAATCTCTTTGGAGCAGAGGTAACAAAGTCTGGGCAATTATCTTAAGACACCTATTAACTATCATAGAAAACAAATAATCATTTAATTATTGCTCCGGGCAATCGATAAATACCCCGCCAATATAAAATAGTATCTTCTAAGTTATAGTCCTTTGCGATTTTCCCTTTGATGATTTCACCAATAAACCAAGTGCGGTCACCGCAGTTAATTTCTTGCACGACTTTACATTCAATATTCACCGGACATTCCTTAATACTAACTGTCTTCACTGATAAAGAAGTCTCTTGAGTCAAACCGGTTTCCTTAAATTTATCTACTTTTCGACCAGATTGGGCACCACAAAAAATGGTTGCTGATAATAGATTCTTGGTTGGTATATTAATCACAAATTCTTTACTTTCTTTTATTAGATGGTGCGAATATCTTTCAGGTTTAATGCCAATCCCGATTAATGGTGGCGCAAATGAAAAGATATGGACCAGTGTGACCGTAATAATATTGTTTCCACTGGTAACTAAAACTGTGGGAAAAGCCGAAAAAGTGGCAATCAACTTTGAGGATTCGCTCACAGTTATTTTTTCCATAATAAATATTATCTTAGGAGAATATAAAAGTCAACTTCAATGATTGGTTGTCTCATTATTCCACACCAGTTTAAGCAAAAGCAAAGCAATGGTTGAGAAGAAAAGATCAATTTGTCCGCAAGATTTCAGAAGTTCCATTTTAATCAACGCGTAGCCAGACTTTTCTCGATCTCTTTAGAAAGTTTGAGTAAATCTGGTTTGTAACCTCTTATCGTAAAGGTTGCTTTTTCATCTTTATCTATTCGCCGAACGACTTCACAAGTTTCGTAGATTTTACTTATTAAATCACCGCGCTTTAGCGAGATGGTTAGCCTTCGGGTAATAAGTTGTGATTTCATAAATTCTATAATTGTGGCCTTTAATTTTTCAAAACCCTCACCAGTTAATGCGGAAACAAAGACGCTTTGGGGATATTTGTCTTTCAATCGGCGTATAATTTTGGGTTCAAAGATGCGGTCAATTTTATTAAAGACCATTAAAATTGAATTGTTTTGACATCCGATTTCTTTAAGCGTATTATCCACAACTTGAATTTTCTCCTCAATATTCTCTTCACTGGCGTCAACGATATGTAAGATTAAATCCGCTTCTTTAGTTTCTGAAAGGGTCGCGCGAAAACTGGCAATCAGTTCATGCGGGAGATTGCGAATAAAGCCGACTGTATCAGTAATAAAAACCTTTAATCGCTTTGTCAAATTAAAAGCCTTTGTATTTGGGTCCAAGGTTGCAAACATATAAGGAGCTACTTTAACTTGAGCACCCGTTAACCGGTTCATAACACTTGATTTACCAGCGTTAGTATAACCGACTAAAGAAATCTTAAAGAATGGTTGGCGCTTTTTTCGTTGCACAGCCCGTTCTTTGTCAATACGCAACAGTTGCCGGTATAAGGTATCAATTCGGTCTTTAATGCGGCGTCGGTCGATTTCCAATTTCTTTTCACCTGGACCACGAGTGCCAATACCGCCACCTAAACGAGAAAGTTCTGTTCCTAAACCAATAAGATTAGTGCGGCGGTATTCGAGTTGGGCTAATTCTACTTGAGTTTTGGCTTCTGCGGTTTTGGCATGTTGCGCAAAGATGTCTAAAATCAACATTGTACGGTCAATTACTCGTACCTTCGTCGCCTCAGAAATATTTCTCATTTGAGAAGGTGTTAACGGGTCATCAAATATTAATAAATCAATCTGATGTTTGTGACACAACTGTCTTATTTCTTCGATTTTCCCTTTGCCTAAAAGCGTGGCCGGATTCAAATCTTTTTTTACTTGGAGAATCTTTTCAACGACAGTACCACCAGCAGTTTGCGTCAAAGATGCCAATTCTTCTAATGAATCAATCTTTTTCCAACGCTCAACTGAAGAGCGAGCGACTCCAATTAGTAAAACACGCTCCATATTTAATATTCAAAACTATTACTCATCAGCAAGACTAATCTCATCTATTTTAATATTTACGATTCAAAACTGCGACCATCAACAAAACCATTCCATCAATAAAAATCCTTCTTTTTATGAGGCAAAGGCAAATATTTTCTTATTAAGCCCTTTTGTCAATATGTCCGTAATAGTCATAAGTAGAAAATGAGCAATTGATTATTGACGCAAGACATAAAAAATTCTCTGGAAGATTGTGTAGATGTTACCAACTAAAATAATGCTAAGCGCAATAATAAAATATTTTGGTCCTAAAAAAAAGACACCAACTATTAAAATCAAAAATCTTACTGGTCGTTCAAACAATCCAATTTTACATTCTTTACCAACACCCTCAGCCCGAGCTCGAATATAACTTACCAACAGAGAAGAGAAGGCGGTTAAAAAGATTATAATTGACATTAGATTATGCTCCTGATGATTAAAAACATTGCCCATTATCCCAATTGAATTTTTCTGATAATAAAGGAAAAGACCAAAAAAGATTAAAATTTCTGCTATCCGGTCGATTACAGAATCTAAAAAAGCGCCCATAACATTAACGCTTTGAGACCTTCGCGCAACTTCTCCATCGATAGTATCAAATAAAGCAACCATCACTAAAAGTATGCCACCGATAAACCAAAGACCTTGAGCAAAAAAGAAAACATTAAGTAAACTAAAAGGGATTGACATTAAGGTTATGATATTGGCGGGAATCTTTAAGCGCACAATCAAATTAGTTATTGGCATTAAAAATTTGCGTCCGATATTCTTATGAGTTTCTCGCATAATTAAAATTGGAAGATAGGGATGGAATCACTGTCTTATATGATTTTGTCATTATTCTTATGTGTTTCTCTCATAAAAATGGAAAATATGGACAAAGTCACTATTTTGTATAATTTCGTCATTAAAATTAAAAACAATAAATCCATTTATCATAATTATTATCACATTTTTCCGATATATTTTAGAGATTTCATTTTTCCTTACCAGCGATTATTAGTACGATTTCACCTTTTATCTCTTTATCGCTTATTTGGTTAATTATTTCGCTAATATTACCCCGCCACACAGTCTCAAATTTTTTGGTTAATTCTTTAGCTAAAACTGCTTTTCGGTCTCCGAAAATTTCTTGAATCGTGGTAAGTGATTTCATTATCCGATGGGGTGAGTCATAAAAGACCATTGTGCGGGGCTCATCTTTTAGTTCCATAAGTTTTTTTCGCTTTCTACCTTCGCGTTTTGGTAAAAACCCTTCAAAGACAAACCGGTCACTGGGTAGACCAGATATAACAATTGCGGTTAAGAGCGCAGATGGACCAGGAATTGCGGTAACCAAAATATTTTCTGCTATTGTTGCGCGAATCAAATAAAAACCCGGGTCGGAAATACCTGGGGTTCCAGCATCAGAGACTAAGCCCACGCTTGCGCCTTGTTTTATCATATTTATAATTTCTGGAGTTCGCGATTTTTTATTATATTCGTAGAAACTAATAAGTTTATTTTTGATATTATAGTGTTTTAGTAAAAGACCCGTATGACGCGTATCTTCACAGGCAATTATATCAACTTTTTTTAAGACATCTAAAGCCCTAAGGGTAATGTCTTGGAGATTACCAATGGGCGTGCTAATAATATAGAGACCAGGTAATAATCTTTCTTCATCCATAACTGATATTAATTGCAACGATTGTTAGCATTTTTTTAATAACTAAGCCGGAATAAGAAGTAATTAAGCGTCTAAAAATCACATTTTATAATTACTAATGTAATTCTAATTAATTCTCAATAAAAGTCAATGCACCTTGATTTTACCCATAAACTTAACCACATTATCATCGATAATTGTATAATATAAAATAATATAATTTCTAATTAGTTTTCGATAAAAGTCAAATCTCCTATAATCTTACCACAAAACTTGACCACATCTATTACAACATAAAAATAAGAATATTAACATTTAAGCAAAAAGGGTTTGCTATTGGCTTTTAATATTGGACTTTTGAACCTTTGACATTTGCTGACATTAAAATCAAGCAGGTGCAACCTGTTTATCTTGCTAATCCTATAGAATCTTAAACTACTACCATTTCAGACCTTACTGTTATTCTGAATGTAGCGAAGGATCTTAACAGCAAACATTCCTCAGCATAGGAGATTCTTTCTCACTTTGCTCTTCAGAATGACATTTTCGTCTCTTTTGTTATTCTAAGCGCAGTGAAGAATCCCAACTTGTCGAGAAGTATGGAGAATTTAATAAGATTGCTTATATCTTTTAACATAGAATTTTTGAACATTTAAGATTTGTTAGTATTATCAGGAGCAGCGTGCAAATTGGGTATGTGTTTTTGTTTTTATCTTGAAACCTATTCTATGTTTTGATACACGTCATCTTTTTTAAATGTGGAATTACTTTAAGAGATATTTTGGATATGTATTTACGGATTCATCTTAAAAACTTATCTTAATTGTGGGAAGCGTCATTTTCAAATACGGCGTTATAATAAGAGATATTTTGGATATGTATTTACGGATTCATCTTAAAAACTTATCCTAATTGTGGGAAGCGTCATTTTCAAATGTGGCGTTATAATAAGAGATATTTTGGATATGTATTTACGGATTCATCTTGAAAACTTATCTTAATTGTGGGAAGCGTCATTTTCAAATACGGCGTTATAATAAGTGATATTTGGGCCTGTATTTTCGATTTCATCTTAAAACTTATTTCAGGAGCCGTAATGCGTCATTTTCAAATACAGAGGATAATAAGTGCAATTTTATTTAATCCGAATTAATCTGAGCACATCATTGGTTAAAGCAAAGACAAGAATAATACCAATTAGAGCATAACCAATCCAAAAAGCAATTTCCCATTCTCTTTTCTTAAGTTTTCTGCGTTTAAGTCGTTCTATTATATAAAGCAAAACTCTGCCACCATCTAAAATTGGAATGGGAATAATATTAATTACTGCCAGATTAATTGATAACAATGCCCATAGGCCGATGAAATATTCTGGTCCCCATTGGGCACCTTCGTAAGTATATTTTGCGACCATTACTGGTCCACCAATAGCAGATTTCGGTAATTTGCCGGCAATAATTTTATAAATAATTACAAAGGTTTGGCCAAAAACATAAACAGTTCTTAATCCAGCGGTACTGATGGCAACTGGCAAAGAAAGATTTTTCGTCGGCAGTTTTACCCAAATCCCAATCATACCAATTCGTTTTTGGCTAATTTCTTCAGATGCCGCTTCCGGCTGAATACTATCTTCAAGCACTTGATTACCTCTGCGCCACTTTAAGAATAACTTTTTGCCACTTGAGTTCTGAACGATTTCCACAAAACTGCTCCATTCTTTAATCGGAATACCAGAAACTTCTATGATTTCATCGCCTTTTTTAAGACCAATTTGGGCAGCAGGGCTTTTGGCTTTCACGCGCTCAACCACGGGCGCAATAAATGGCAGAAATTGAAATGAGTCTTTAGGGATTTTATAATTGATAACTTTTATTTCCTCATTGCGCTTAATAGTTATGTCGGCTTCGGTCAAATGCGATAACTTATTTTGTAAATCTTCCCAGTTTTTAATTGTGTCTTGGTTTACTTTCAGGATATAATCACCTTTTTCAAATCCCACATATGCAGTTGTTGTGTTGGGTTCAGGAATAATTCTGGGCTCAAGGGTTTTAACGCCAAATACGGCATAGAGGATTGTGGTCAAAATAAATCCGAGAAGGAGATTAAAAAGTGGTCCAGCAAGGATAACCGCAGATTTTTTGCCTAAAGGAGCAGCATTAAAACCAGTTTCCGAGGTTATCTCATCACCTTCCAGTTTAATAAAACCACCTAAAGGAATTATAGAAATCTGATATAAAGTGGAGCCAATCTTTTTCTTAAAAATGGTGGGACCAAAACCAATTGAGAAAACTTCTACAGGTAGTCTATTAATCTTAGCAAAGATTAAATGACCAAATTCGTGGACTATAATTAATGAACCGATTACGATTACAACTAATAATAATGGCGAAATCATAATATAGGTATTAGTTGAAAGAGTGTAGGACTAAATGCGATTGAAAAACTTCTACAAGTGGTTTATTAATCTCAGCAAAGTGTAAATGTCCAAACACCGAGACCGCAATAAATGAACCAATAACGGTTGCTACTAATAATAAAGATGAAATCATAATATCAGTATTAGTCGAGGGTAATTAGCCATTGGCCAATTAATAAAACAAACTGCTGTTGGACTAACATATTCACATCCTTACTGTCTGCTATTGGCAATTAGCGATTGGCTAATCTTAGAAGCATATTCTTTTGCCATTTGTTCATATTTTAATAAAGTCTTTAAATTAGGATTTTTCACAAAAGGTATTTTTTCCATAACGCTTTTGATGATATTGGGGATGGAGTTAAAATCAATTTCGCCTTGTAAAAATTTCGTCACAGCAATTTCGTTAGCGGCATTATACACACAAGGTAGGGTTCCGTCAAGAGCGATAGCATCATAGGCTAATTGTAAAGCAGGAAATTTTTTCAGATCTGGCCGATAGAATTCTAATCGTTGCACCGAAGTTAAATCAAGATTTTTCACTAAAGAAAATTTGCGTTCAGGAAAGGTCAAAGCATATTGGATACATAGTCGCATATCAGGAATTGCCAGTTGGGCTAATACTGAGTTATCAACAAATTCCACCATTGAATGGACAATACTCTGCGGATGAATCAAAACTTTAATTTTGTCCGGTGGAATTTGAAAAAGTCTTGAGACCTCAATCACTTCTAATCCTTTATTCACCAAAGTTGCCGAATCTATCGTATTCTTTTTACCCATTTGCCAAATGGGATGGGATAATGCTTGTTTTAAGGTAACTCGGCTTAAATCTTTGCGCCGCAAGAAAGGTCCGCCTGAAGCCGTGATAATTACACTTTTTACTTCTTTTAGTTTGCGGCCATAAAGACATTGATGTAAACCGACCAGTTCAGAATCAATAGGCAGGATGGGAGTATGAGATTTTTTCTGTTTACGCATTATAACTTTCCCAAATCCGACCAAAAGTTCTTTAGTTGATAAAGCAATCTTTTTTTTCATCTCAATACTTTTAATCAAAGGTATAATACCACTGGTGCCAGTCATTGCCATTACTAAAATATCAATCTTATCATCTTGAGCAATTTCCATTAAACCGCTTTCACCACTTAAAATAGTGAATTTATCGGTTAATTTGGGAATTTTGCTTCTTAATAATCGGTAAAGTTTTTCTTTGGTATGGTCATCGCCCACGACAACTATTTGAGGTAAGAAATGTTGCATCTGTTTTGCCAATAATTGATAATTGCTACCCGCAGACAGAGCATAGACTTTGAAGTCTGACTTCAAGTGTTCAATTACTTCAAGAGTACTTTGGCCAATTGAACCGGTTGAGCCCAAAATCGCAATCCTTTTCATATTAGAGACTCCTAAACCGAGTCTGAACGATAAAGGTTAGAGCACGACTGAGAAAAATTTTAAGATTTTGGATTTTATTCATTCTTCTAAGATTTTGACTCAAATCTATACTTCTCTGGAAAAATATATCTCATCGATTTTTCAGGTGCTTTAACATTTCAAGGTCAATCGATTTTCAAATTTAATTTAGAAGCTGGTATTGTATAGGTAGGTTTCAAATGTTTTAAGATTTCAAGGTCAATCCGGTCAGTAATTTTTAAGTTTAATTTAGCACCCGGTATTGTATAGATTTTTACTTTTATGCGTTCTAACAGTTGGGCATCATCAGTAGCATAATATTTATCTTGATATGCTTTTTGATAGGCTCTTTTTAAGAGTCCGATTTCAAAAAACTGCGGCGTTTGAGCCAGACATAGCTTTGAGCGGTCAAGAGTTTTCTTTACTATATTATGTCTGACCACTTTCACGGTATCTTCAATAGGAACAACTGGAATACACGCCTTATATTTTTGGCAATAATTAAACCCTTGTTCAATTAATTCATTTGAAAGACCGATTCTCACTGCGTCATGAATTGCAACATAACCTGTATCAGGTAAGGCTTTTAATGCATTATGCACAGAGTCCTGTCTATGTTTGCCACCAATCACAAGCGCACTGACTTTAGAAAAATTGTTTCGTTTGATAAGAGTCGCTACTCGGCTTAAATGTCTTTTCTGCACGGCCACAATAATCTTATCAACACAAGATGATTGCTGGAACATTTTAATTGCATAATATAGCACTGGTTTACGTCTTATGAGCGCAAACTGCTTCTCTTTACCAAATCTCTTGCCTTTACCAGCAGCAAGAACAATTGCGTAATTCATTATATATTGCTCCGACTCAAAGGATGCAAGGGAACCCAATATAACCAATAAAACAGATGCTGAAAAGTCTTTTTTATAAGAGTAATGCTAATGTCTCTTTCTGGTCAAAATATGTTGAGCAAGCAATTTTCGTAAATTTGTGATTGGAGAGTAATTTCTCATCTAATGGGATAATCAATTTTAATTGCGGCGCGCACCAATTCCATAGTCTTCTCACCTTCTTGTTTAGCGCGTTTGGTGCCGACTCTTAATATCTCATTTAATCGGTCAACATCTTTTTCATACTCAGCGCGTCGTTGTCGGATTGGCTCAAGGAGAGCATTAATAACAGAAATCAATATCTTTTTACAGGCAACACAACCAATTTTACCTTTTTTACAACTTGCTTCTAACTCTAAGACAAAATTAGGATTAAAAACCTTCTGATATGAGAAAATATTACAAATCTCCGGGTGGCCGGGGTCAGTAGCGTGAATCCGAGCAGGGTCAGTAATTGCTTGATTAATTCGTTCAGCAACAACATTAGGGGGGTCAGAGAGATAGATACAATTACCCAGACTTTTACTCATCTTGGCATTACCATCTAATCCCATTAATCGGGGAACACTGGAGACTAAGGCTTCTGGTTCAATTAAAACCGGTGCATACAGTTCATTAAACCGACGGACGATTTTCCGAGTTAACTCAATATGGGGAAGTTGGTCTGCGCCCACGGGCACAAGATGTGCCCGACAGAAGGTAATATCAGCGGCTTGACTAATCGGATAACCCAAAAATCCATACGGCTTACGATGTTCAAAACCATATTGTTTGGCTTCAGTCTTAATTGTCGGATTATGCGATAAGACATTTATTGATACCAGCATTGAATAGAAAACCGTCAACTCAGCGATTTCAGGAATCTGGGACTGGATAAAAATTGTACTGACATTAGGGTCAACACCACATGCCAAATTATCCAAAAGCACATTATAGACATCTTGTTTCAGTCGTTCCGGATGCTCAAAATTAGTGGTTAGGGCTTGAACATCAGCAATAATAATAAAAGTATCGTAATCATATTGCAGTTTTACACGATTCAATATTGAGCCAACATAATGGCCTAAATGCAAAGGACCAGTTGGCCGGTCACCAGTTAAAATCCGTTTTTTCGCTTGCATAATATTATATTTTCAGCCCCAAACTATAAACAAAAATCTCAAGAAAATACAGCAACAAATATGTTTTATTTTGCATAAAATTATATTTAATAAATTCTGAAAAGTCAATTCTAATATGCAATTGCTGTAACTGTCAACACTTTTTGCTTCTGACTCCATTATCTGTGTTGACATCCTTTTCGTGTTATCTTATTTTCGTTCTTTTTTGCGGATATGCAGTGGTTTCTGGTAGCTAATCTTTCCGTGCAAATAAGCGGATACGAACTATTATATTCTTAATCTTGACTAAAGCCGTAAAAACAAATAGTATTTTCAATTAAGATTTATGTAATTATTATATATGAACTTTATCATCCGGGTCGATGACCGTTTAATTCATGGTCAAGTAACTGCAGGTTGGATTAGACCTTTAGCCATTGAACGAGTCGTTTTGGCTAATGACTTAGTGGCTAATGACGAATGGGAGCGAGAGATCTATACT
>JAOABV010000028.1:0-272 GCA_026418155.1 candidate division WOR-3 bacterium
TCCCATCAAGTTATATTCTTATATCAAATNGTATTTTATATCAAGTTATTTCTTTATATCAAGTTATATTATTCATTAAATTTTACTTTCCCATCAAGTTATATTCTTGAATCAAATTATATCTTTATATTAAGTTATATTCTTTGATTAAATTTTATTTTCCCAACAAAATTATGTTCTTACATCAAATTACATTTTTACATTAAGTTATATTCTTATATCAAGTTATGTTCTTATATAAAATTATACCTTACCATCGACTTATATTTTTA
>JAOABV010000028.1:282-21033 GCA_026418155.1 candidate division WOR-3 bacterium
CTACTGCACTGACCTTTGAATTAATTTTTAATCTCAAAATCGTCTTGTGTTTAAGTTTGGAGTTGTCGCAATAATTTACGACATTCGTTAAAGAACTCAATTGCTTTTCGATAATCAGGATAGGTCCATTCTAATGGCTGATAACTATGCTGTCGATAAATTAAAGTTACTTCCGCAAAGACACCTTCTTTGAGATAAATTCGATGCCCATAGTTTTTGTGTGTCGTAAGAATAAAATTCTGTAAGGTTAAAATACCTGGGTCGATATTAATTCGTCTTTTATTTTCTTCAGTAAGGAATTTTTTCTCTATCTGCTCCGCATATTTTTTTATTTCCACTAAGCGTTCAACGCTTATGAACTTCTTTGTTACTATCCAACACCTTTGAAGATTTTTACCCATTTCTTTTTCATAATAATCTGTAAAGTCAAAAGGTATAATCGGACTTCTTATCACAATTTCTCCGTAATTGTGATACAATATCTTTTCTGTAGTCGAAATTAAACTTATATCTTGGGTTATAATCCCCCACACAATTAATCCAAAAGGAATATGGTTGTTAGTTGTTGTCATAAAAATTTGCCTTACTGTTCTTCTCCGATAATAAAATTTTTCTGGATTGTTATTCTTCGTTGCGTCTTTGCAAGAACTCTTCTAATTCTTCTTTGCGTGGTAAGTCGTCTAAAGATTGCAATCCGAAGTATCGCAAAAACTCTTTACTTGTGCCATAGAGAAAAGGTGCGCCTGGTTTTTTGGCTCTACCACATATACGAATTAATTTTCGTTCTAAAAGCGTTACGATTGGTCCGGTACAATCAACGCCTCGTATCTTCTCAATCTCGGGTCGGGTAACTGGTTGGTTATAAACAATAATCGATAAGGTCTCTAAGGCTGCTCGCGAGAGCCGTTGGTGACTAACTTTGTATAGTGCTCGCACCCAGATACTATACTGCGGAAGGGTATAAAGTTGAAAACCTTGTGCCACTTTTTCAATACGAAAGGTTCGCTTGCTTGCTTCATATTCTTGATTTAATTCTTCAATTACACTCATAATATCTTCTGCATTTCGGTTAGTGATTTCGATAAGTTTACTTAGAGTTAATGGACTATCCGCAGCAAAAAGCAAGGCTTCAACAATATTTTTTAATGTCGGAGTTGTTTCTGGCTGATTCACACTGCTGGCACCATCACCAGATTGTTGTCTTATTATATTTGACTGTTGAGTTGCAAAAATATCTGTAGGTTTATCCAAATCTTGTGCGATTGGTTGGTCATTGTTGGACAAGGGCAGCAGGTGGTCTGAGTTTATTTTTTTCTCTTCTTCCATACCTATATCTTCTCTTTCAGACTTATAATTTTTCTCTCAGACATATAACTTTTCTTTCAAACTCATATCTTCTCTTTCAGACATATAACTTCTCTTTCAAATTTACAACTTCTCTCAGACTCATAACTTTTGTTTCAGACTTATAACTTCAGCAGTTTTTGTTGCGGTATCTTTTGGTTCATTTGTTTTTAGTTACTAAATCAAAGCGCTTAAGTAATGCTCGAACTGCTTTTTTAACTTGTGTGTTATGTAAAAAACAAGTTATTTTCATTTCTGAACTTGTGAAAGCATCCGTATGAATTTTAAGTTTATGCAATGTCTCGAATAACTCAGAAAAGATTTCGACATCGCTTCCAATTCCTGGACCAATTAGAGAAATTGAAGCGAGGTTTTGGGCTTCGACCAATTTTTCGGCTTGGACTAAATTCTTAGCAGTTTCTAAAACTGCTTTTGCTCGTTGATAATTCTCGCGAGTAACTATAAATGAAAGGTCAAATTTTTTATGATAAGGCACACCGTGCGCAAAAAACAATAACGGAATTTTGGCTTCGGCTAATCGCACAATCACTTGATGCAAACATTTCGGAAGTTGCGGAACTGCTACTAATGACAATCGACACAAATTTGTATTATGGGAAATTGCCCGCACAAATGCTTTCTCTGTATTTTTTTGAATTAAATTATTGCTATTTATCATTGTTGCATAATCCCTTCTTAATGATTTAATTACCAAAGGCACTTTATATTTTAAGGCTAAAGCGCACGCACGCGGATGGAGAATCTCCGCACCGGCTGTTGTCAATTCTGACATTTCCTGATAAGACAATTGGGAGATATGTTTTACTGAAGGAAACAATTTGGGATTTTCCGTGAACACTCCTAACACATCTTTATACAACTCACATCTTTTGGCTTTAAGAAATGCCGCAATGGCGACCGCCGTGACATCAGAACCACCTCGTCCTAAAGTCGTAATTTCTTTATTAAAACTTACGCCTTGAAAGCCTGCAATGATTGGAATTTTGTTTTGTTTTAAGGCTTCATATAAACGATTACCTTTGATTTCAATTATTCGAGCATCAGTATGTTGGGCATCGGTTATGATACCCACTTGTGAACCAGTAAAAGAGATTGCCTCAACACCTCGACGCCAGAGAGCTAAGGAAAGTAGCGCCATTGTTATTCGTTCACCGCTGGTTAATAACATATCGATTTCTCTGCCCTCCGGATAGGGGTTTATCTTTCGGGCTAAATTTAATAATTTATCTGTGGTATCGCCCATTGCCGAAACGACGACAACTACTGTCTGATTACGGGTCTTATGCTCAACGACAATTTCCGCCACCTTTTCAATTGCGGCTAAGTCTTTAATCACACTACCGCCAAATTTCTGAACAATGATTTCCATTTATAGAATCAAATCCTGAATATCAAAATTCAGGAGAGCAAGATGTTTTTTATATTTTGATTTGTCTTTTTACATATTGATTTTTTCATTTTGAATTCTAATCGCTACTACCAATTTGACATCTATATTTTAACAAGGCGACCGGTTATCTTTTTAATTGTTGGAGTCGGTTCAGCGCGGTCTTTATTTTTCCCAATGGTTGGATTAGTGCAAATCGGATATATCCTTCACCATAGTCGCCAAAGCCTATGCCCGGAGCAACCAGAATCCCAGTCTTTTGTAAAAGATACCCAGCGAATCCTTGAGAGTCGTTTTTATATTTTGAATAGGGAATTTTTGTCCACAGGTAAAATGTCGCTTTAGGCATTTTCGTATTCCAACCCAAGGTTTGAAGTCCTTGGGCAAAAAGTGACAATCGTTTCTGATATGCTTTTCGAGTGTATGCGGCAAATTTTTCGGTATTATTTAAAGCAAAGATTGCGGCTTCTTGAATCGCACCAAACGGTCCAGAATCAACATTCTGTTTAACCTTCAAAAGCGCTTTTAAGATCTCTTTATTACCCACAGCGAAACCGATCCGCCAACCACATATACTAAAAGTTTTTGATAACGAATGAAACTCAATACAACATTCCTTTGCGCCTGGAACTTCTAAAATACTATGCGGTGGTGTCTCGTAATACAGCTCAGAATAGACATTATCGTTAAAGCAATAAAAACCATATTGTAACGCTTTATTTACTACATCCTGATAAAATGAAATCGGCGCAACTGCGGTTGTTGGATTATTGGGATAATTTAACACTAAGAGTTTTGCTTTTTTGTTTGCTTTGATTTTACTCAGGTCCGGTAAAAAATCATTCTCTTCTCTAAGTGGCAATACTATCGGCTCGCCACCGGCAAGTAAAGTTTGATTAAGGTAAACCGGATAAGACGGAGAAGGAATATAAGCAATATCTCCCTTATCGATTAATGCCCAAAAAAGATGGGCAATGCCTTCCTTAGTTCCTAAGACGATGACTACTTCAGTTTCCGGGTCAAGTTTCACATTAAATCGACGTTGATACCAATCAGCAACTGCTTTCCGAGTTTCAATTGAGCCAGCATAAGTAGGATAACGGTGATTCTCTAACTTATCTAATGCCTTTACCAATTCAGCAATAATTCTCTTTTCAGGAAAGAACAATGGATTTCCTTCGCCCAAATCAATAATTTTATATTCACCCTTTAAGATGTATTCTGCTTTTAATCGGTCTAAAGCCGCGAAAAGGTAAGGTGGAATTCTATTTAAGCGTGATGCGTGCGGGAATATTTTAGAAGGTTTCACTTGTCCTTGCGGCCGGTGTTTTGTTGATTATATCGGATAAGCGGCCAAGCACTCTTGGCTGGCGGTGCAAAACCATTAAATGCGTAGAGTTTTCCTTGCCACGAACCAACATAAACGGTTCCATCATTATCAATAACCGGTGACGGACTATACATCATTTCTTTACTATCATCAGCAATCATCCATTTAAAAAGTAGTTTGCCTTTTTGATTTATGACGTAGAAATAGCCGTCATCGGAGACAAAATAAATATTCCCCAAAGAATCAATGGCTGGTCCTGAGAAAAGATAGTAGTCTGTCTCAAATACCGGCAACACTTCGCCATAAACTTCTTTTTTATATAAAAGCCCATCTTCTGCTCCAAAATAGATAATGCCGTTATTTCCAATTGCCACTGGTCCACGGATGGCATCCTCATCGGGTGTTGGTGCAATCCACTTTAATCTGCCTTCTTTGGTAACCGCATATAATGCCCCGTCCGTTCCTCCCACATAAATTGCATCGTCATTACCAATGCTGGGTGAACCAAAGAAGTAGGCTTCATTTTCTTCAGGTGGCTTAAAGGTCCATTTAATTTTACCTTTTGGCGTCAAGGCATAAATGGCATCCGAGGCGACATAGATTGTGCCATCCGCATCGATAACCGGAGAACCAGCAATTTCGTCACCGGTCTGATAAGTCCACAACAACTTTCCGGTAGAAGATACTGCATAAACCTTACCATCATCACAGCCAAAATAGACCGTGCCACCTTTACCAATTGCGGGTGATGAATAAATAGAATTTCCCGCCTTAAATTGCCAGCGTTCTTTGCCCTCAAAATCAATTGCGTATAATCTGCCGTCTGTTGAGGTGATGTAGATGCCATTTTTATCAACTGCCGGTGATGAATAGATTGCGAAAACTGCGGAAAATTTCCATTTGGGACTGCCATCTGGATTTATTGCATAAAGTGAACCATCTTCACAAGTAAAATATATTTCTTTTGTTGGTCCAATCGCAATTGCAGAATAGGAGCCAGATTTTTGCGAAAATTGCCATTTTAGTAAATTAGGAACTATTGTCAGAACCTGGGAACTGGACCAGTCGCTGATATTACCTTTTTCGTCTTTAACCCGAACCCGAACATAAAATGTACCGATGCTTTTATATTGATACTTTTCAGAATAAACATAACCAGAATGAGTAAATTCACTCCAAGCCGAAAAATTGCCGTCACCCCAATCGAATTGATATGCGATTTTATCCTTATCCGGGTCAGTAGTTTGAACTGTAAAATCAATAGGTGCCACGGTGTCACCAAAAAGTTGAGTTAAAATTGAATCCGGCGTTATTGGTGCCAGATTTTCCGCAAAGAGAAAACCAATCGTTAATATCACTAATGTTATACTCTTTCGCATATACTAACTCCTTGACTCAAGATAATTGCTTTTAGCCAATCACTATACGCAAATCTCATAATTAATAATAAAATAAATAAAATTTTTCAAAAGTCAATGCTAATTTGCTATGTGTCCAAGAGATACTATACAGTTAAAATGAGATTTAATCATAATGGTTATATGAAATAGAGACTAAATAAACATTGTAAAACCACCAAAACACTAATATCTGGAAAATAATTTTTCACTAAATACCAAACATCTATCTTCTTTTCAGACTAATGGGTTTGGTTTCTTTCTTATCAACATCCTTTTCTATTTCCTAATTTGGTCCATTTTCATTCCGATAATGATTTACTTACTTGGAACTTCCATCTGACTTTTAGCGGATAATATCCAATAGTATGAAACCATAATCCTTTTTATATTTTCATAAGCATTTTGGTCAACCACTATTATGCTTGTAAGACGCTTCCTGCAATATATCTAAAAGATATTAAAAAAATCAATATTTTGATTTTGAAAAAACTCTATAAAAGAGGGCTAGGGTGGGGCTAACCCTAATCTGACCATTTGTTAGATTTATGCTAATTTTGACTTAATCTATAATCGGTATAGAAGATCGCATACTGGTTAGTGTCTGATAGATATCAAAATGTCTTAAAATTTTTATTTTTATAAACAAAGGACCTCTGATTTGCCAATAGATTGTAGAAACTGTTCTTTCTTATCTCATAAGTTATTTCTGAAAGGATAGGAAAGAAATTCTAAAATCAAATCAGTACGAATTCCTCACTATCGTATTATTAAAAGAACGAAGTTGTGATATTGTATAAAGGGCGCTCTAAAATCAGATTTGGGCGAATTCTGTTACTGCCGTATTATTTAATGAGTAAGATTATGCTATTGTATAAAAGACAACCTAAAATTAAACCGGAATTCTGTAACTGCTATATTTATAAAAAAGCAAAGTTATAATGTTGTATAAAAAACAATCCAAAATCAAATATAAAAGATAATCTAAAATCAAATCAGAACGAACTCCTGAATCAAAACCAAAATGCCAGGTAATAAAAAATCGATGTCACATAAAATAAGCAAATGCTATTTATTAACAAGAGTCAAGTATGACAAGAACCGGCTTATCGATACTTATGAAAAAGTACTATGAATTTAACCTTGATACAGAAAAATATTCAATGATTAAGTGCGTCTATTAACGGAATTGTCTTTTTTTCAAGTTTAACGGAATTGTCTTTTTTTTCGAGTTCCCTCTTATCATTCAGAAGATAATAACAGAAACACCCCAAATGTCGAAGAAAACATTATGTTAAGATACTTCATTACACTCAAAACGGGCAAGTGTAATCACAGATAAGTAATCCCTAAAATCGCATTCAGCGTGACGAATGGAAAATATCTTTTATTTTGAAAATCAAGGCGACGAAAAATTCTCCGTGTCGAAAAATGCTACTTTTTGAGATTCCTCACCCAAAATAGGTATGTTCAAAAACACATTTTTATGCTTTGGTAAACTCAAAATGACAACCAGAATATAGCCTACTATTCTGAAGAACAAAGCACTTGAAGAATCTACCGTAAATCATTCTATAGACTGGATATTTTTTACGCTTCACTATTGAGCATTTCTGATTAATATTTAGTTTTCAGATAACGAATTTATATTTAGTTTTCAGATAACGAATTTACCTTTTTTATAGATTAAACTATTATCCGCAAAGACTTCGCCTTGTTTTCTTAAATCACAGACCATATCCCAATGCAGACTGGATTTATTTTTGCCGCCGGTTTCAGGATAGGATGAACCTAAAGCAAGATGGATTGTGCCTCCAATTTTTTCATCAAACAAAGTGTTTTTAATAAATCGGGTTATACCGTAATTGGTTCCGAAAGAGAACTCACCAACTCTTTTTGCTCCGGCATCCATTTTTATCATCGACAAGAGATAATCTTCGCCTTTTGATGCTTTGACTTCAATTACCTCGCCTTGTTTGAATCGTAAGTAAACATCATTAACCTCACGGCCCATATAGACACAAGGAAATGAAAATTTAATTACGCCTTCAACTGAATCTTCGATGGGCGTGGTAAAGATTTCGCCATCTGGAAAATTCTCTTTGCCTTCACAACTAATCCATTTTCGGCCTTGGACGGAAAATGACAAATCAGTATCTTCACTTTTAATTCTGAGTTTTTTTACTTTACTTAAAATCTTAATGATTCTTTTCTGTTCTTGTGCTAACTCCTGCCATTTTTTAATCGGGTCTTTATGATTGAGAAATCCGGCAGAAAAGATAAATTCGCTAAACTCATCTAAAGACATTTCTGCATCCTGGGCTTGAGCATTATCTGGATAAGCAGTTAAAGACCATCGCATCAGTCCTTGGTGAGCCCGTTCCAGTCTTCTTTCAAGTAGATAGCCGGTTGCTTTTCGCCTTAGACTCAATCGTTTAGGGTCATAATTGGAAAGGGATTTGCGGTTGAACTCAGTAATGATATATAAGTAGGCTTGAATCTGTTCAATTTCAAATTTCTCTACTTCTGAAATATACGCCAGTTGCTCTTCACTGGCTTCTTTTAAGAATATTTCATTTAAGCCCTCGCCAATATATTTTACATAAGGGTGTGCGCCTTTTTTTAGGGCGGTTCGATATACCTCATAAATTAAGGGGTTTGCCAAATGGGTTGAGATGATTTGAAACAAATCGCCCTTTTTGATTTTGAGCGAATAATTGACCAATACATCTGCCCAGCGTTCTAATCTAATATCTTTCATACTGCCTCCTTAATCAAACTATAATTTTTTGAGAGATGTAAATCAGTAGGTTGAATAATTTTAACGACTGGCGGATTCAGTCAATATATAATTTAAGGGATTAACCCAACTCCCGGCAACTTTTATACCGTAATGAAGATGATTGCCGGTTGCTGAGCCACTTCTTCCGACAGTAGCAATCGTATCTCCCCGATTAACTTTTTGGCCGGTTCTAACTCTTATTGACTGACAATGTCCGTAGAATGTCACATAGCCGAATCCGTGGTCAATTTCAACATACCTTCCCCAGCCTGGCTTATATCCCGCACTTTGGACTCGTCCATCAGCAGTGGCTAAAATCGGTGTGCCTGCAGGTGCAACAATATCAATACCTTCATGAAATTCTGATTTACCTGACCAGGGAGACTTGCGATAACCAAAACCACTTGATAGCCAACCGGCTACAGGCCAAATTGACGGCGTGTGTCGCAATAAGGCACTTTGCTGTTGGAGATAAGATTTCAATTGTTGGAAACTTTTCTCTTGTTGTCTTGCCCGTTCAATTAAGTTATCAACTTCTGCAATAATATCACCTTCATTACTACCACCATAACCCATTTTCCGCACATCTTTCGGCAACAATTCTAAATTCGCCGCAATCCGAATTTGGGCATCAAGTTCGGCTAATGCTTGTAATTTAAGGCTAAGGGTTTCTAATTGTGTTCGGACTGTGGCAATTTCCGTTTTTAGCAATTGATTCTCTCGATTCAAAGTTTGAACCTTTCGATGAGTATAGGCATAATGAGATGTCGCAATTACAAAATAGATTGTCAGAGGCACAAGCAATACTAAAAATCCGGCAATGAGATAAAACACATATACCGGAATCGAAAGATTAAAAAACTTTGCCCGTTTCTTATAGAAAAGGATAATATTAATTAAGTTCATAAATCTTCCGTACCTTGAGAATAAGAAATAACATTAATCAAGTTAACAGACCTTCAGTATATATCAAAAAACTATCTTGTCAAGCAAAACTTTTCTCATCATTAGTTCGCTCCTTTAATCTCTTGCCGGCCAGATTAACTCTTTTATCTGTTTTTCTTATCCCATTAGCATTCCGCCGTCAACTCGAATCACTTGTCCCGTAATATAAGAAGTGTCTTCTGAAGCCAAAAACAGACAGACATTGGCAACATCATCTGGTGTCCCTTCTCTACCTACCGGTATCAGTTTTAAGTATTCCTGAATCACATTTTCCGGTAACTTTTCGGTCATCGGCGTCTTAATAAAACCTGGGGCAATCGCATTAACCGTAATATTCCGACTGGCTAACTCCTTGGCAATCGATTTAGTAAATCCGATGATACCGGCTTTGGCTGCAGCATAATTTGATTGTCCAATATTACCCATTTCACCAATTACTGACGAAATGTTTATGATTCTTCCCCATTTTGCCTTTAAGAGATATTTGACGCAGGCTCGGGTGAAATTAAAAGTGCCCTTAAGATTTACCCGAATCACACTATCAAAATCAATCTCTTTCATTCTTAATAACAGACAATCCTTAGTAATTCCGGCATTATTAATCAGAATCTCAATTGCACCCAGCGCTTGGGCGATTTTATCTACGGTCTGTTCGACCTCTTCAAAACTTCCCACATCCACCTGATAGGCAACTGCTTTAGCACCAATAATTTCTATTTCTTTAGCGGTTAGTTGTGCTGCTTCGCCATTAATATCACAGACTGCGATAAACGAACCGGCTTCAGCAAATTTTCGGGCAATTGCTTTACCAATGCCTGAGCCGGCTCCAGTAATTATTACTCTTTTGCCTTTAAGTCCAGTGCTCATAATTAATCCTTTCGCGTCTCTTTGCCACTCATTTGGCATTTACCTTCAAAAAAGCAATCTTTAGCAATAATCAAATTGGTACAGATGATATCACCTAATACGGTTGCTCCAGCCTGTAATTCGACACTACCTTGGGCATTAATATTACCTTCAACTCTTCCACCAATAACCGCATCCTTACAATTGATTGTGCCCTTAATAAAGGATTCTGGTCCAGTGAGAACCATTTCTGAAACCCTAATATCACCCTCGATTTGTCCGTCAATTTTGGCTGAGCCTGAAACTGCCAAGTCACCCTTAAAATTGGTGCCCTTTCCAATAAATGAATCTAAACGGTCCAAATGTTTACTGCCAGATTCACCTAAAAGATTCTTTTTCCCAAACATAGTATTTAGTATAGAACTATTTGCTCACTTGTCAACAATAATTTTCCTTAGATTAAAATTAATAATCGCTTTGATTTATTATAATCCTTCTCTTTTTCAACTCCGATTTAATAAAATCGCTAATTTTCTTATTCATTCCTAAAAACTCCGGTGCGATTACCCCACACGCTGGGTAGTCTTTGATGCATTGAGTGATAATTGAACAAGTATAAGCGGTCATCCGTGCCATTGATGTTATCTGGTATTGCTTATCGTAGTAATCAAGACAATAATACCTTCGGCTTTTATTTTTACTTTTAATATCAATTAACAGAATCGTTAAATCCCAATCATCGCCTTTATTCAATTCCGTTTGTAAAAACTCAAGAACATAAGTTTTAGGCTTAATTTTGCTATTAGTAAAAGGATTAGGTTCTGATGGACAAAATCCGAATTTAAGCAACTCTCTCATAATTTCTGAATGACCTGCATAGCGAATTGTCTTTTCTTCCATATTTTTTATATCCTTAAAAGTATGCAGTAAACTGCGAAGTCCATCAGTATAAAAACATTCCAACTGACCAATTTTAGGAATCGAAAATTGTTCAATTCCGGTTAAGGCTTCAACTTTAACTATTTTATAATTATTAACGATTCGGGCAGGTCGGGTGTATTCAGCAACTAAATCGCTCGGCGACCAGGTGAACTTATAATTTAATGGCAGAATCGGATTTTGCGGAATCCCGCCAACTAATATTCTGAAACTGTCGATTCCGCCTAATTCTCGATAGGCTTCACCAATTAAGATATTAGAAAGTCCTGGAGCAAAACCAGCATCTGGCACAATCTTGACCTTTTTCTTTTTCGCCTGCTTATCAAGTTCCAACGGATTCTCTTCTGAATACGACATATCAACTATATCAATCCCGGATCTAACGGCGCATTGCATTGCATAGTATCCGAGAGAAGCCGGTAATGCACCAACTACGACCTCAAAATCCTGCATAAGTTGCATTAATGCTTCGCGTTTGGTAACATCAAAAAGTTTTACTGAGATATTTCTCTTCTGTCCAGTCTTACGCAGATTTTCTCGGTTTACATCAACAAGTGTCACTTTGTGGCCCATTTGGGCTAAATCCCAAGCAACAATTCTGCCTTGCAATCCAGCACCTAAAATACAAATATTCATAGCGCTATAATAACCGATTAAGGATAAAAAATCAATAGTAATGCATATCTCGGATTCGAAAATACTTCGGATAATCTTGATTTTCCTAAAAATAGGTCTATAATTCTGTATTATGCGACGCTCTTTAATGCCTATTTATCTTTTAGTTTTATTTGTCCAATTATTATTCGCACAAGTTGAAACCTTACCGGCGCCAATTATTAAAAATAAATCGTTTGAAATCCTTTCCAATAGCCGATATTCTGTCCATTCTGGTTTTACCAGTTCTTTATCTCGTCAGATACTTTCTAATATTTTATGGTCAATGAACAAAGCACCTCGGTTAGGTAGTTACCGTGAGATTTATGTTGCTACCCCAGCCAATGTTTATAAATATGATTCAACAAATCATTGTTTAGTTCTACATCTTGCCGGCAATCATCGCTATTCGCCTAATTCTGCGTTTGAAATTGGCGTTGCGACGGAACGGCATGAAGAAACCGGATTTATCATTCAATCTGGTTTACTGGCTGGGACTGCTTTCCGAGATTCCAATGTGGCAACTTGTCCGATGAAATACGCTGCCGACTATGCTAATAACAATTGGAATCCCCTGCATCCGATTAAATGTGTTAATGTATTCGGTCGATACAGTTCAGTGCCCGCTTTAGATACAACTTGCCTCGCAATTTCTTCGGACTCGTCACTACCCTTACCACGAACCAATCGCGCTGATACTTTTGAAATAATTTTATCTTCATATAATCAGGATTCGGTTTTCAGTGCCTCATCGCTTTCTTTACAAAATATTTCTCAATTGGCTTGGGCTGGTTATGGCGTAACACCTCATATGACAATTAACAATCGTCGTGGCCTTACAGTTCCGAGTGCGGTTGCAGCCTATTACTTAACACGGAAAATATATATTGTGCGTGATGTTGGTGTCTTTCGCTATCATAATCGTCGACCACCAGGAACAGGACTCTCCACTGCTGACCATCGTCTCGAATTAATAACCGCTGAGGACCGACGCGGCCTTCTTAGAGCCGCAAGTTCAAGAATTCCGTCTACGGCGCCAGTATATTTTGTTATCTGTGTTGGCGATACTCTTAGTTATGGTCCAATGCAGGAAGCCGGTTTTGTCGGCTTTCAGTTATTAATGCAAGCCCAAGCACTCAGAATTAACGGCTATTTAACTGTTCCTTTAAATATAACCGAACGAACTGCAATTATAAATGCTCTGAGTATTCCGACAACAGATATTCCGGTTATCGTCTTTTCCTGTGGTGAACCCTTAACCAGTGTTAACCAATCACAAAATAAGATTATCGAAAATGAGCAGTTACGTGTCATCTCACTTAAAAACGGAAAGATAAAAATTGAATATCGGCTAACTGAACCTGGGATGACATCTTTAGCAATTTATGATATAATCGGTAGATTAGTTTATTCATTTGAAAAAAACTTCCAGAATCCAGGATACTATTCAGTTGAATGGAACAAGAAAGGATTAAACAATCAACAATTATCTTCTGGAGTTTATATTGGTAAATTAATAAGCAACAATAAAGTCAACTCGGTCCAATTTGTCTTAACTGAATAACAACTATTTATCCTTTAGTCGCAACTGACACATTATCCAACAGGATTGCGGGCATCAATCCGGCATAACTGAAATATACAGCATTGCTTACATCAATCACATTCTTCAACACCTCGTAAATATTACCGGCAACCATCACATCCTTTAGTTGTCCGACGATTTCGCCTTTCTCAACATATAATGCCGGATTAGCCCCAATAGAAAAATCGCCATTGGGAATATTACCACTGTGTGCTCCTAAGGCACCTTCAACAATAATTCCGCGGTCAATTGATTTTATCATATCTTTGATTGACTTATTACCTATCTGATAGCGCATATAAGCCAGTGTCGGAGTTGGCTTTAAGGTTATGGTATCACTTTCCCATTGGCCTGACCGATAACCATGACCGGTTGGTTTCATGTTGAGTTTCTTGGCATAGTTCAAATCGCAATAAAATGATTTAAGCGTCCCGTTTTCGACAACCATCATCTTTTTAACCGCAACGCCTTCATCATCAAATGCTCTTGCGCCAGGATATTTATCATCTAACGGGTCATCGTAGATTGTTATCTTTTCGGAAAAGATTTTCTCGCCAATTTTATTAGCAATCGGTGAAATTTTCTCGTAGACACTTTTACCACTGGTTCCGCTATTTATCCGCCAATTTAACGCATACATCACATTCGGCATAAACAACACTTTCATCTTACCGCTTGTAGTCTTTGTCTCTTTAGTTGACTGATTGTAGAATTCAATTATTTCATTGAGCAGATTATCTGGCATCTGACAGAACTTTTTATCAGCAAAGACTCTACCAATACCAGCCGCTGTGCCTGGATAAGATACTGAAGCATAAACACCAAAATAACTTGACTGCGTGGTCACATCAGTTCCTTTATCATTCAAAATTCGAATTTTTTCTGTAAAAGTATAGGCGGTTGCAGAAATTTCGCCGTTCGTTTTCTTTAAAGCCTCGCAGATACGGTGACACTCCTCAACCATCTGATTACTACTAATATTTTCGATACTGGCATCATAGGTATTTAATTGAGGTAAATCTTGAGTTAAAGGAAATTCATACTCCGCACCCACGCCACCTTTTAAGGAATTGAGGGCATTCTGTAATAATTCTTCTTGATTAATTAGATTCCGAGTATAAGCAAAACCCAGTTTTCCGTTTTTAATAATTCGGAGACTAACTCCAGATTGGAATTTAGTATCAATCTCGTGGAGTTTGGCATCTTCAAAAGAGACAACATTCTGCTTATTATCTAAACTATAAATCTCAACTTGGTCACAAACTTTTTTCGCCATAGATAAGAGTTTTTCCATTACACACCTCCTAAGACCAAACCTTGGGCAATAATATGTGGTGCCCCATGACAAGAACGGATATTCAATTGTCCTTTACCACAACCGCCTCTTTTGGTTAAAACCAAATCATTGCCAATTGCGGTAATACCCAATAAGGTTTTATACAAATTACCGGAGATATTAATATCGCGAATCATAGTGGTCTTCTTGCCATTTTTAATTATATAACCATATTGAGCGCCAAAAGTAAAATTCTCACCGGCAGTTTGACCGCCTTTAGCATCAAGAATATATAAGCCATTTCCTAATAGTTCAAAAAGTTCCTCTAAGGTCTTATCTGCTGGTTCAATAAAGATTGTGCCCATTCGGATAATTGGCGCAAAGCGATAATCCTCTGCCACACAATGGCCGGAAAGAGGTTCATTAAATTCGGCTGCAGTGCGTCGGGAATGAAGCCGACCAACCAAAACACCATTTTTCATCAATTGAGTTCTTCTTACTTTTACCCCCTCATCATCATACTTATAAAATCCCAATTGATTCGGTAAAGTGGCATCATCCACAATATTCAAAACATCACTACCTAATTTACTGCCCAATTTCATCTTTTCGCGCATCGCTGGTAAATTTTCAATAATATCCGCTTCCGAAAAATGGCCGAACGCCTCATGGGTAAAAACACCCGCCATACTGGGATTTAAGATACAATTATAGACTCCAGCTTTAACCGGTTCGGCTTTAAGTAAATCAATGGCAATTTGGGTGCGTTCTTCAAAAAGTGCTTCTGGATTACGAATCGAGTGAAACCCATCACTACCACCAGTTGCTACTCGCACATTCTGCACCAAACTACCATCTTTAGCAATAATCTCACCAGCCAAAGATAAAGTAATCAAATCTTCTCGGATTTCTGAACCTTCGGAAGAGACAAAAGTTTTCTCACGAATCGTTTCTCGGTAAGCAATATTTGTGGTCGCAATCTCTTTATGACTTAAAGCAACATTATTGGCTTTGCGGGTGATCTCCAGTTTTTCTTCCATTGACACTTGACGCGGGTCTTCTTTTAAGTTTGGCGTAAAACTATCTTTAATGACTTCAGTCTTTGCCAGAATGACCGGCTTAGGTCTTTGTTTACCAATTAATTTCGCATTTTCCACTACAATCTTCGCAATCTTATCTGCATCTTCAAATTTCGTAAAAACTGCGGTTGCCAAACCACCGTCTTTGAGCGCTCGAACTACATAACCGTCGGTCGCATTAGAACTAAGTTGGGAGAGTTCTTTGCCATTAAAGACAATTACCGTCTCTTTTTTTATCTCATATCGGACATCAGCATAATCCGCATCAATTTTGGCTAAAATTGTTTTTAACTTATCAAGCATATTTTTCTCCTTTTATTTCTATTGAGATTATTGAAAAAATAAAGTTTCGCTGAGGCTTTATCTTGTCTGATTTTAAGTTCATAAGAAAGATAATAAACCAAATTCCCACTTTCGTCAATATTTCTAAAACACCATATAAAAAAACTAAAAGCCTGAGAATCATATAAATCAAAACCCAAAACATTAAATCACAAAAAACCTGCTCTAAATTTTCGTTAATTTATTAAAAGACAAAAAACCAAAACATTTTATAACTCTTAAAATGTAACCTTAAAAGTTTCCCACCTTTGGCAAAGTTGTCTTAACAATATGACTTAAAAACGCATTGATTTTGAAGATGTTAGATTAATTCCCATAGATTTTAGCACAAAATTTATTAAGATAAGGGTATAGTGCCCTCCATAGCCCAAGATACCTGTTTTTAAGTGGAATAAAAAGTCTATTTTTGCGTCTATTAAAGCGCCTTTTATTATGTCTCGGTAGGCAGAAATTTTGCTGAGTCTTTAGGTATAAATCAAGGTGGCAAGATTAAAATGTAAGCCCGTCCGAAAAACCCTGCCATTTATGTAACCATTCCCTAAACCTAATGCCTTATTAATCACCCAGTCAATCAGGAAACCACGCTATTCGGATTCAAAAAATCATAGTTAAGAAATCTTTTCTTTATTCTAACCCATTAAGAATTTATCTTTTGGATTAAAAACCAGAATTCAAACAGTTCTTTTTCTAAACCGCAATAGTTGGCAAATCTTTTTGATATTATGTTCCAAAACTTTTCACTATGTCTTTTTTCAACGATATGAGTAAGTTCATGAGTTATTATATAATTAATAAGGTATTTAGGTAAATACCTCATCAACATATTAATTGTCATATTTCTGTTTGAACTTAAACTTGCCCATTTTGTGCGCATTTTCCTAAAGAAAATTTTATTAACCTTGACCTTAAGGTATTGGGAATTTGTTCCAACTAAATCGTAAACTATATTCTTAAATTGAATCTCATTTCGCTTAACAAGTTTTTTATTCTTGGCGGAGAGTAGTGTATTCTCAATAAAAATCTGTTTCTTTTTTATCCAAATTCTATGTTTATTCAAAACTGACTCAGAGTCTACGCCGAAAGGTAAAATCAAATGCAACTTACCAGTTCTAAATTCTAAACGCGGATATTTAATTTTCCGAAAAAAAATTTGATAATTATCCACCATAAGTTTTAATATATTCAATTAATTTCTCATTAATTTCATCAATATCAGATAGTGTAATACCATATTGCTTCCGATACTTTCTAACAAATCTTCGGACCTCTCGCTCAATTTCTTTTCTGGCAGTTATTTGATAAGTCCATCCAGTATAAGCGCGACTCCCAACAATTTTAGCCAACTTTTTAACATCATCGATAAATTCTGGTCTTGTTCCAAGTTTCGCTTCTAAAGTAAGCAGCATCGCATATTCAAAATCCGAAAAACCGAGTATTCGTTGTCTTTGATTAAGTCGGTTTATTTCGTTAATTGCTAACACGCCTTGTTTATAAATCTCTTCATAATCCTTTGTCTTTTCCCGCCATAACTGGACAAGTCTTTCCACTTTGCCGACTAATGATTCGTAAATCGGATTTCGGTGGCGGTCAACTAAAACCAAGCGATTAAGAGTAAATAGAATATTAGCGGCTTTTTCTTGTGTGTTTTTAACTTCTGCTTCTAATGATTTTAGATAATTTTCATCAAAAACAATTATTGGTAATACTTCGCCATATTCAACTTTGATTGCATCGTGAACTACATCCATTGTCCTATCAAAATATTTCTGAACATATATTTTATCATCAATCTTAGCGACAGTTTTAACATAGGTATTGTAAATAACCGAAATCCATTCGTAATCTTTATATCGGCCAATTTTAATCTCGGTTGAACCGAGCAATTCAAACAATCGGCGCAATTTTCGATAGCGTCGGACAAATTCTTTTTCAATATGTTCATCGCTCGTTATAACTTCAATTGCATTCAGTAATGTTTCACGCGTAACCTCTTTCCTCACTCCTTTTAACAATGCCAACATCTTAACAACCAAGGACTCAAACTCTTGCTTTAACTCATCTAAGTCATAAAGCGCGCCCTTAATATCTTCTTCACTATACATCACAAATGCCTTTTTCAACTCCTTTAACACGCCAATATAATCAATGATTAGGCCGGCTTCTTTAATATCCTTATAAGGCCGATTTGTCCGAGCAATTGCTTGAAGCAAGCGATGTTCTTTTAGTGGCTTATCAAGATACATCGTTTGTAAAATTGGAGCATTAAACCCGGTAATTAGCATATCAGTAACAATAAGAATCTGGGGAAACTCTTCATTCCTAAAATCCTCTCTGATTTCTTCTCTAATCTTATCTAAATCTTTACCTCTAAACTTTGGCCGATTCCTCAATTCAGTTAAATATTCCTTTATAACATCATCTTTTTCTTCAGCAAGAAATGTCATTACCACTTCAGAGTATTCCTTGGGCAACAATTTATCTAATGCCCGTTTATAAAGCACACAGGCTTTTCTTGAAGCCGCAACCACCATTGCCTTAAATTTACCTTTCACTTTATTGGTAAAGTGTGTGGCAATATCTTGGGCTTTTTTATCAATCCGATAGGGGTCTTCTAAAATAATTCTGATACTATCCAGTTTTTCTTTAATTTCTTTTTGCACTTCTTCTCTCAATCCATCGTCTAAATCTTCAAATTCACTTTCTAAAAATGCTTCAAGTTTATCTTTCTCCAAATGCACCTCGTCTAATCGTGGTTGATATGCGATTTTAACTGTAAACCCGTCAAGAATCGAATCCACAATAAAATAGCGGTCAAGATACTTTTCTTCTGGTAAATAAGAAAACTCACGATAAGTGTCTTGGGCTCTTTTGGAAATCGGTGTCCCGGTAAAACCAAAAAAGAACGCTGATTTTAAGATACTACGCATCTGAGCAGAAAGTATGCCATATTGACTGCGATGGCCTTCATCAATAAACGCAACAACATTTTTCCGTTCACTAATTGTCATCTTCCTTTTCGATATTTCATCTTGTAAAATTTTTAACTCTTCAGGCCGAAATTTATGAATCAGGGTAAAGAAAATGCCCCGTTTACCTTGATAATCATTATGAGTTATTACTTCTTTTAATTCTTTAATTGAAGCAAGCGGTTTTTCTGGTTTAGCAATGTCCAATGAGCAAAAGTCTTTATATAACTGGTCTTGCAAATCATCGCGGTCAACAATAAAAAAGATAGTTGGATTTTCCAGTTTTTTGTCATAGAAAAGTTTATTTGCGGCAAAAATCATCTCTAAGGTTTTTCCTGAACCCTGCCAATGCCATATCAACCCTTTATTTTTATCTTCCTTACCTTCTAAATTTCTAATTACCCTTTCATAAATCTTATTCACAGCACGATATTGCATATACCGAGCAATAACTTTCGTAGATTCGCCAAACTGTTCCTTAACGAAAATAAAATTCTTAACCATATCAAGCAAAGTATTCTGAGACAACATTTCAACTGTGGCATCAACCGAATCTTTCAATTCCTCCTTCCACTCATCAATAATAACCTCTCTCTGCCAAGGAACAATCGGAAAATATCTGGCAACTTCTGCCACAGCAACACCAATTTGAACATATTTATAAAGTTCCGGAACTTCTCTTTCGTAAGCTTTAATCTGATTATAAGCATCAGCCCAACTTTGAGAAAGTTTGGACGGGTCTTTACATTCAATATTTACTAAGGGAATACCATTAACATATAAAACAACATCAACTCTGATTATATTTGCACTTGACTTATAATAAACCTGACGACTGACAATATACTCATTGTTTTTAATATTTTCATAGTCAAAAAGTTGAAGTTGGACAACAATTCGTTCTTTTGCCAGTTTTACTGGAACACCGAACTTATAATAATTAAGAAGAGTTTTTATTCCTTCAACCGCCGTGCCTTTTAACTTCAACTCATTAAGAACTTGTCTGATTTCTTCGTCACCAATTTGGATATTATAATTGATTCTTTTAATAGCCCGGACAAGGTTGGGAATTAAAAGCGGTTCATCATAACTTTCCCGTTCCAAATCATCCGCTTTAACAAATTGCCAATTTTTTTCTTTTAATTTATTGACGATGTAATCTTCAATTAAAACTTTTTCTTTAAGCATTTATGCTATAAAAGCACTTCTTCAGAAGTAAACTCTTTTTCTTCCTGTGAGCAAATCATTCATCAATCCCTTTTTAATTCGCTCCAATTTTTCCTTTCGCTTTTGTTCCAAATTCAATAATTCATCAACCGTTGAAAGAATCTCAGCAATTTTCTGCTGCTCCGGAAAAGGCGGAAGAGGAATTAGAAATTTTACTATATTTTTAATATTCAAGTAAGGTAAAGTAGTACCTGCGGAACTTTTAGCAAATTTTATTTTTCGTAAAAAATAAAATAAGAATTTAGTATCTATAATTTTATCATTGGGTATTATTGCACAGAGATGACTTACAAGATATGAATCTACATAAAGCATAGCTCTTTTTTCTAAATTTATTGATGCACCACTTTTAGGGAAAATTATTGTTCCCTTTGGGAATAATTTTAAGTTATACTCTTTAATTGCTTCCTCATTTATTAAATCCCACTTTTCTACAAAAACTGTAGCGTTTTCTAAATGTTGTACTCTAACAAATGGATACCTACCGTTTTTAAAATATTTCTCACCTTGAGGTGCATATCCTCCGGTATCAACTATAGATATTTCTCCTAATTTTACCACTTCCCACTCTTTTGGAATTTGGCAATTGAGTTCTTTGCTATACTTAAATTCTTTATGCCCGATGCCTTTG
>JAOABV010000029.1 GCA_026418155.1 candidate division WOR-3 bacterium
AATTTGCCAATTGGCTAGTTATTTTACTGGCACCAATACCCAAAATAATGCCAATGGCGCCGCCGCATAAAGAGACAATGACCGCTTCAATCAAAAATTGCCCCAAAATATCAATCCTTTGCGCACCAATTGCTTTACGAATACCAATTTCTTTAGTCCGTTCAGTAACGGACACGAACATTATATTCATAATACCGATACCGCCAACAATGAGACTGACAATGGCAATGCCGGCTAAAAGGAGAGTAAAGGTGCGACTGGTCTCTTGGGCTGTAGAAAGAATTTCTGCCTGAGAGCGGACATTGAAATCGTCGTCTTGTCCGGCTCGAATCCGATGTCGTTCACGCAGTAATTTGGTTATTTCTTCGGTGGCTTTTTCCACAAGTTTTTCACTCTTGGCTTCAACATTGATTTCCGTTACTTGGTCTCGGTCTAAGCCGAATAATCTTTTCTGGGCAGTTCTTAACGGTATAAAGATCACATTATCTTCATCACGCCACCCGCTACTGCCTTTTTTACTCATTACTCCGATTACTTGAAAGATATTGCGTCTAATCTTTATGTATTGTCCAATCGGGTCAGTTTCGCCAAAAAGTTTCTCGACCACGGTCTGCCCCAAAACTGCCACTCGACGCATCAATTTATTGTCTTCTTCGGTAAAATAAGAACCGCGTTCTACCGGAAAATTTCGGATTATGGGAAAATTGGACGTAGTGCCGTTAATTTCCGTATTAATATTCTGATTACCATAAACGACTTGTCCATTGCGACGAAAAGAAGCATCAACTCTTGCCACTGAAGGGCATTGCTCAGCAATTGCTTTTGCATCCGCATACGAAAGAGGTGTAAAACTTCCACCGCCGACCATTCTCCGAAATTGGTTTACCATTACCAGATTTGCGCCCATTTGTTTTATGCGTTTTGTTACTTGAGCGCTGGCACCTTGGCCAATGGCAATCATTGTGATTACGGCCGAGACGCCAACAATAATACCAAGCATTGTGAGAAAACTACGGAGTTTATTAGCAAAGATTGACGCCACGGCCATGGTAATGCTCTCTCTAATTTCGGCTAAAGTAAACTGGCGCTTTTTCTTAATTGCTGATATCTTGATATCAGAAGGTGAAATTGGTTTTGGGACTTGTTCAGTTACGGGTTTACCCGAAACGGGTTGGTCTAATACGACTTCGCCATCTTTAAGTCGAATAATTCTTCGTGCATAAGCGGCAACTGAGTCGTCGTGAGTTACCATTACTATCGTTATACCCTTTTGGTTAAGTTCACTTAAAATTGACATTATCTCTTTGCCGGATTTTGAATCTAAATTACCGGTAGGTTCATCCGCAAGAATTACAGAAGGCCGATTGGTCAAGGCACGAGCAATGGCTACCCTTTGTTGCTCACCTCCAGAAAGTTCTATCGGTCGATGATAAGCACGTTCCGAAAGATTTACCTGTTTTAAGGCATTATAGGCAATCTCTTTTCTTTGGGCATGATTACCTGAGTAGATAAGCGGCAATTCAACATTTGCCAATGCAGTTAAACGAGGTAATAGATTATAATTTTGGAAAACAAATCCAATCTTTTGATTGCGGATTTGAGCCAACTGGGAATCTGAAAATTCACTGACATCTGTTCCGTCAATAAAATATTTACCTTCACTGGGAATGTCTAAACAACCCAGAATATTAAGTAAAGTTGACTTCCCGGATCCGGAAGGTCCCATAATTGCGATGAATTCACCATCTTGAACGCGGAATGAAATATTCTTTAGGGCTTGAAGTTCAACTTTTCCCATGCGGTAAATTTTACTGATATTTTTTAGTTCAAGCATATTGACCAACTAAACTATGGGGAAATTTTCATTTTATTAACGAAATCCTCCAGGTGGCGGCATTGCGCGCATCATCTGACGGATTCTGCGTTCAGCCTCAGTGCTATGTCCACCGATACTTTGTGGACCACCTATTAGGATCTTATCACCTTCAGATAGGCCTTCAACTACTTCTACCATTTTGCCATCAGTCACACCAGCGATAATCTTTCTTGGTTCGGGTTTATTACTGGCAAAAACCTGCACGATTTGGTTGCCATTTCGCTCTTTAATTGCGCTTTTGGGAATAAGGAGCACATTATCCTTTTTCACGACAAAGAATTCGACATTAGCGGTCATACCAGAAGCCCATTTTGCTGGCACTTTTTCTGGTTCCACCAGCACATTATAAACGACGACATCGGAAACAATAGTTCCTTCGCGAGCAATTTTAGTAACTTTAGCCGAAACCGGTTCGTTGGGAAAGGCGTCCAAAGTAATTTGGGCTTTTTGTCCGAGTTCAATTTTACCAATATCGGCTTCATCAACCGTAACACTGGCAACTAATCGGTCAGAAATTACAAAGAGGGTTGTTTGAGTATTAACATTTTGCCCTGGTTCACAACTTCGAGAAATGACTTCACCTGCAATAGAGTTAGTCAGAGGAACTGGTTTATATGCCTTCTCCGCAATTTCATAAGATTTTTGGGCCGAGCGGATTTGTGAAGAGTCATGGCTTTTTTGTGCCGATTCTAAAACTGCCCGCGCTGCATCCAAAAGAGCAATTCGGTCTTCGCTAGAAATCCACGCCAAAATATCACCAGGTTTTACCTTTGCACCTTCATCAACTAAAATCTCTTCGACTCGACCGCTAACTGGTGATTTGACTTCAACTCGAGTATAAGGTCTAATCGTGCCTGTTGCCATAACTTTTACCTCAATATTACCTTTAGTTACTTCAAATGTGGTTAATTTCGGTGTCTGGGATTTTTTAACATAACTTGAACGCAGAATAAAAAATCCACCAACGATGATAATTACCCCAACGATAATAACAATGCTTATTAATACTTTCTTCATCAATTACTCCTTCCTACAGGATAGGATAACTTTGTGCATTCCAACGATTCTTGTTAATGCCATTGACATACGCTAATTTGCATTTGTCGCACGCAAACTATAGACGCGAAAATACTGCTGAGCACGGAAAGATACAAATAAACGACATTGCATAGAACTTTTCGCTTGAGTTGAAGAGAACAACATCAAAGAAACTAAACGATACATAGCGCCATTACCATTTGAGGTTAATTATGCAACTGAACTGACCAAAGTAAAGATGGATATATCAGCATTGGACTTCATTTTGTTAAAGCCAAATCTCTTTTGGAAGTTCGTCAAATTTCATTACAGCCCGCATATAATAATTTTTCCTTTGCATTGTGTGTATTATCCAACAAAACATCAGTAGTTTCTACCAACCGTAAAGGCTAATTTTGCTTCGGCATTACGCAAATTATATAACGCATTGAGCAAATTATTTTCTGCTTGAGTTAACTCATTCTCTTTCTGTTGTAAAAAAAAGTAGGAAGTTCTTCCTTGTTCATATTGCAGTTTAGTCAATTGATAAGCACTTTGAGTAGCCGAGAGACTCTTACGACTAATTTCAAGATTTTGCTTTGCTAAAATCCAATCGGAATGTGCTTGTTTGACTTCGGATTCAATACTATTAACAAGTTCTTGTAATTTTAAGGCATGCTGTTTAATGGCAATATTTGCCTGTTTTACTTTACTTTGAGTTGAAAAACCATCAAAAATTGACCAAGACAAACCAACACCCAAAGACCAATTATCATTTTGTTCGAAAAAGTTTTCACCGGATAAACCATATGATGACGATACCGCGATATTGGGCAGATAATTACTAATCGCCTGCATTTTTTGATTTTGGACAATCACTTGATTAATCTTTTGACTAATAATTTCAGGTCTTTGATTATGGGCTTCACGGATAAGACTATCCAATTCAGGAAAATCGCTTGGCTTATCATCATAACTAATCTCAAAATCTTCATTACGATTAAGTAATCTATTAAGTGTGCTTTTGGCTAATTTCAGATTTTCTTGTGCCTGAAATAAATCATATTCAGATTGGGCTAAATTGGCTTCAGCCGAAGCAACATTAGGTTGATTTTCTCTGCCTACAGAATAATTTAATTTAATTAAAACGAGATTTTCCTGACGGCGTTTTAAGACCGTATTTATAAGCGCAATTTGTTCTTGAGTTTGTTTAATCTTAAAAAATGCCTGTTTAACTGCAAGCACAACATCATTCTCTTTTTGCCGATAATTGGCTTGAGCAATTTTTATACGCGCTTTTGCGATTTGTGACCCAGCCCGAATTGAACCCCCTTGGTAAATCGGATACTGGGCATTAATGCCGGTGGAAAAATTACCTGACGGTTCTGAACCGACATTACCTGATTTCCGATAACTACTTGAAAGACTGATGTTCGGATAAAAAGACGCATTAGCCTCAGAGAGATGAGCCCGTGCAACCTCAATCTCCGTTAAAAATTGTTGCAGAGAAAGATTATGCTGTTTAGCGATAGAAATACAATCATCCAAAGACAACGGTTGGCTAAAAAGAGAAAAAGATAATATACTAACTACCAAGAAAAAAGAAAACCTTAATTTCATCGCTTCTTAATAAAGATTCATAAAACTGATTGTGATATAGTTCTTTTATTTTAACGCTAATATACTTGGTGTCAATAAGTAGTTTTTTAAAACTCTAAAAAAAGCACAGATATTATGGTCTTTGCCAGTGTTTACAGTGTCTGCGCATAAATCGTTCTCGTTGTGCTTCGCAACGAGCACATCGTCGCATAAGACGACGGAGTCGGCGTTGGCACAGCCGGCGTTGGCACAGTCGGCTCCGGCATAATCGACGCATTCTTTGTCTTCTAAGAAATGACTTAATCTTAAATTTTGGCTTTTGAATGAAACATTGATGGCAGGTAGTTTCAGTTTGATAATTAAACTTTGAGTTATCAGCAAAAAGAGCAGGCGTGGTGACAAGAAAAGTCAAAATTATGATAATAGCGGATATTAATTTTCTTTTGAACTTATTCATTTTGTCCTCCACTGGTTATTTTTCTTATTCAACTTTATTGTTGTCATACATTATATTAGACAAGAAATGTTATCAAAAGTTTAATCGGTCGATTCTGCAAATAATCTTAGTAAGCATAGGGTTGACATTGGTCTAATTTTCAATATCTTTATTAAGTGAAAACTTCTAAATCAAATATCATCAAAGACAAATCAACCGAAACAAATTTTATTGTCTTTTTAGGAACAGGTGGTGCCCGGATTGTTGTCGCAAAACAATTACGGGCAACAGGTGGTATCTGGTTTTCGCTCAATCATACGAATTTTATTGTTGACCCAGGACCTGGTTCATTAGTAAAGATTACTTCTTCAAAACATCATCTGGACCCAACGAAACTGGACGCAATTATCCTTTCGCATAAACATTTAGACCATTCTAATGATGTTAATATTATGATTGAGGCCATGACTACAGGCGGAACTATTAAACGCGGAAGACTTTTCTGCCCTCAAGATGCTTTAGAAGGTAATGATAAAGTGGTCTTAAATTACTTGCGTGATTTTTTGGACGAAATTATAATATTACACGAACACGGCAAATATAAGATTAATGGCATTAATTTCACAACGCCTAAGCAACAACACCATCCTGGTGATGTGTACGGTCTGATTTTTGACAATGGTAAGATAAAAATTTCTTATGTTGTAGATACTAAATATTTTCCTGAACTGGCGGAGATTTATAAAGCGGATCTTATGATATTTAATGTGATTCGTCTTCAGCCCAGTGAAATTGAGCATCTGTCTTTAGAAGATGTTAAGACCATTATTCAAAAGGCAAAACCCAAGACCGCAATTATAACTCATTTTGGAATGACTATGCTCAAAGCCAAACCCTGGATACTTGCGGAACAATTAACGCAACAGACGGGTATCAAAGTCATTGCAGCAAATGATGGAATGAAATATGACCTTTCAGAAATATTACGCTTCTAATCTAAATATGTAATGAAAATAGACTTTCGAAAACATTAAACCTGTAATCTAAAACTTTTATGGTATGAAATATGACCTTTCGGAAATATTACACCTCTAATCTAAATATGTAATGAAAATAGACTTTCGAAAATATTAAACCTATAATCTAAAACTTTTATGGTATGAAATATGACCTTTCAGAAATATTAAACCTGTAATCTAAAATTTTGGGGATGTGCAATTTTAGAAAATGAGTCGAGTTAAAATATTATCTGAAGAGACAATTCGCAAGATTGCGGCCGGTGAAGTCATTAATCGACCCGCATCGGTCGTTAAGGAACTGATTGAAAATGCTCTTGATGCCCAAAGTCAGAAAATCATAATTGAATTAAAAGAAGGCGGAAAGAATCTTATCAAAGTTATTGATGATGGAATTGGTATGTTTCGAGAAGATGTCAGATTAGCCATTCAACGCCATGCTACCAGTAAACTTACAACAATTGATGACTTAAAGACACTAAAAAGTTATGGCTTTCGTGGTGAAGCCTTAGCCAGTATTGCTGCGGTTTCTCGAATTAGAATTGAAACCAATACAGACGAGAAGTCAACTGGCACATTTTTATCGGCAGAAGCCGGCAACATCACGGAAATTAAAGAAATTGCTCGAGCACGGGGTACAACCATTACCGTCCAAACGCTATTTTACAATTTACCGGTTCGTCGGGGATTTCTCAAATCCGACAGTTACGAATTGAAACTTATCATTGAGACACTCCGGGCTTATGCGTTAATCTATCCGGAAATCGCTTTTTCGCTCTACAATGATGGCAAAGAAATTTTGGTGTTACCCAAAGTATCTACTATTAAAGAACGGCTAAAACTCTTTTTAGAAAAATCGGTATTTTCTAGTCTCTTTGAGTTCCGATTTGATAATCCGATTATTTCATTCTGGGGATATATTTCGGCTCCAGAAACTGCCAAGACATTTTATGAGATTCAGCAAGTGGTATTTAATCAAAGACCGGTGCGCAATCGGACGGTATCGAAGGCAATCTATGAAGGATATGCCGGCACCCTACGCGGAAATAACCCTAATTTTATTGTGTTTTTAGAAACCAGTCCGGAAAATCTTGATGTTAACATCCATCCAACCAAACAAGAGGTGCGATTTGCCGATGAACGGTTTTTGTATGATTTTATCAGTGAAGCAATCCGAAAAACCCTGGGGTTAAAACGCCGCGAAGAATTATCAGAAGAGACAACTTTATTTCAAAGTAGATTCATCGAGACTGAAGGTATGCCCCAAGGATTCTGGCAATTGCATAATTCTTATATTTTTGCTCAGGTGCAGACTGGCTATTGTGTGATCGACCAACACGCTGCGGCTGAACGGATAATCTTTGAAGACATTTTACGACAGGATGACAAGACTGATACCCAAGGACTACTTTTCCCAATCATTATGGAATTAACACCGGAAGAGTTTAGTATCTACGAAGAGATAAAAGAAACCTTATCGTCTTTAGGCATTGAGACTAAAGTCTTCAGTGGTCGAAGTGTTGTGGTCGAATCTGTGCCCAGTAGTGCCAATTTAACGAAAAATGATATTCAGGAATTTTTCTTAGAATTAACCCGGGTGGATAAAAAACAACTTTCGTTTAAGGAAGAAATTGCGAAATTAATTGCTTGTAAAGGTGCAGTTAAGGCTAATCAGCGATTGTCTCAACCAGAAATGGAGGCTCTAATTAATAAACTCTTTGCTTGTAAAGACCCTTATTTCTGTCCGCATGGCAGACCAACGATAATTAAAATTTCAAGAGAGGAGTTGGATAAAAAATTTGGCAGATAACTTGATGGGAATTTTAAATTCAAAGCACCAAGTTTTAAATTATAACTATAAAAAATCTGCATTCAAAGGATAAAATTATAAATATCAATTCAAGGGATAAGATTATAAGTACCGATTCAGAGGATAAGATTATAAATATCAATTCAAGGGATAAAATTGTAAGTACCGATTCAGAGGATAAGATTGCAAGTACCAATTCAAAGGATAAGATTAAAATACCTATTCAAGTCTAATGTTTATGATTGAATATAATTATTCATTGGGAATTTGAAATTTCGTTATTAGTATGAAGATATTTACTATAGTCGGTCCGACCGGTGTCGGAAAAACCGCAATTGCCATTGAACTGGCAAAGCAATACGATTTGGAAATTATTTCTGCGGATTCTCGGCAAATTTATAAATATATGGACATCGGCACAGCAAAACCACAATTAGCAGATGGCAGATGGCTAAAGGCTAATGGCGATTCAATAAAATTCCATATGGTTGATATTGTCACACCTGATGTTTTATATTCTGCGGCTGATTTTGCCCGAGATGTAAGTAAAGTGATTGCAGAGTTGACTACGCAAAATAAACGATTCATTTTAGTTGGTGGTTCGGGTCTATACTTAAAAGCATTATTTGAACCTTTCTTTTCTGCCCCACCCCGAGATTTGAAACTAAGAAAAGTTCTATCTCGCGAGCCTTTAGATGAATTATACGAACGGCTGAAGATTGTTGACCCAGAATCGGCTCAACGCATCCACTGTCAGGACCGTCAAAGAATTATCCGAGCCTTAGAGATTTACGAGCAGACCCGAAAACCGTTATCAGTTCAATTAAAGACTGAAACTAAGAAATCGCAATATGAACCATATTATGTTGGAATAACAATGCCCAGAAAGTTATTATACGACAAGATAAATCGACGATTTGATGTGATGATGGAAAACGGATTAGTTGATGAAGTCAAGAACCTTTTGCAGATGGGCTATACTAAAGAACATAATGCGCTTAACGGCATCGGTTATCAAGAGATAATCCGCTTTTTAGATGGCGAGATTTCTTTAACTCAAGCAATTAATATTGCAAAAACCCGCTCTCGTCAATATGCCAAAAGACAGATAACTTGGTTTAAGAAAGTTAAAGATATAAGATGGATTGAATTTACAGAATTTGAACCAACTTTTAATAAAGTTAAAAATGAATATGAAAAGTATCTCAAAGAAATATCTCATAAGGATTGAATTTAACAACATTTTGAGAAGTTTATCGAACATACAAAGATTATTTATCCTGTAATCAGTAAGTAGAAGATGCGATATGCTACCCTGAAAGCATTAATTGCAATTGTTGGTGGTATTCTTCTGATGCAAGTTGCTTCCATTTCGACTTTATACTTGTTAATATCGGCCATCGTAGCATTAGTTCTTGGGATTTTTACCAAAGGTTACTTGTTATATCTTGCTCTGTTTTTCGCTTCAGCAATTAACTTTAACCAACAAAAACTATCTCAATCAATTGCCGCAAGTTTTCCGCATTTTGATACACCTCTTAAAATTAGACTGCAGATTGTCGAGGAACCGATTGTATTTAGTAATCGCTATACAGCCAAGATTTTGGCGATTAATAACTCGGTCGGGTTTGGAAAAGTTTTTTTATTTGTTAAGTCAGAAGAAAGAATTTTATCTTACGGCGATATTGTTGAATGTGAATCGAAAATCGTTCCGTTTGATTTTCCCAGAAATCCCAATCTGATTGATTATAATCAATATTATCATAAACAAGGCTATCTGGGCAATATTTTTGTTAGTGGTTCTGAAATTAAAGTCTTAAAAACTAAACAAGGCAATCGGATTACGCAAAGTTTAATTATTCCCTTGCGCCAATATTTCTTCAAAACGATTGATACTTTTTTTGATGCCGATGAGAAAGATTTATTATTAGGCTTTGTGTTGGGTGAAAAGCGAGGCATGTCCCAAAGTATGAGAGCAACTTTTGCTGATGCCGGAGTCGCCCATATTTTAGCAATTTCTGGGCTTCATATGGCAATTCTTATTGGTATTTTAATTTTATTACTGCCGATAGTTGGCATTAGGAGAATTGGGCAATTAGTAATTATTATCTTGATAACAATTTTTTACTTGGCAATTATCGGATTTAGATATTCAGCGGTTCGTGCGGGTTTAATGGCAATTTGTGCTTGCTTAGGACTATTTTTAGAACGAAACTATGAACCGCGTAATGGTCTTTTTATTGCAGGAATTATCATTCTTTTAATTTCACCCCAGGCACTGAACGATGTTAGTTTCCAATTGTCGTTTTCTGCTACCCTTGCCATAATTCTAATTACACCTAAACTTTATGGGACACTCAAAGATAAAAGAATGCCAAAGATTATTAAAAACTATCTGGTTTTGCCCTTAATTGTTTCCTTTAGTGCCACAATAGGAACAGCGCCGATTCTATTATATCATTTCTTTCGATTTCCAATTTTGACCATTTGGGCTAATTTATTAATTGTGCCCTTAGTGTCTTTGGCACTACCTTTAGGTTTCTTGGTTTTATTATTAAATCCTTTGTTTAAGCCATTAGCCCAAATCTACGCGAATACCCTATGGTTATTACTAAAACTGATAATTTTTATCAGTGAGAAATTTGCCAATCTTTCTTGGCAGATAATTGAACCTGGTAGACCTTCGATGTTATTAATACTATTATTTTATCTTGGAGTGTTAGTAATTCTTTTCTGGAAAAAGGCGCTCTTGAGAAAAATTTCTATAGCAATACTATTAATCGGTCTTAATTTTGAGGTTGGGAAAAGTATTTTACAACCAAATTATTTCACAATCACTTTTCTTGACCTCAGACAAGGTGATGCCATATTTTTAGAATTGCCTAATAGAAGAAAGATGCTTATTGATGCGGGAGAAGAAAATGAAATTGTTCCACAATTCTTAAAAAGTAAAGGTATAAAAAGTATTGATTTCGCAGTAATCAGCCACCCCCATCTTGACCATTATGGCGGATTCAGAAATTTACTCAATGATTTTAAGATACTAAATATAATCGTCGCAACTGACAAATCTAAGGACACAGTGTATACTAATCTTATTGACGGTATTAAGCGTAAGGGAGTAAATGTATTCTATGCGGACCGATGGCAGGCAATAAAAGGGTTAGGATTAAAAGCCGAGATTTTTTCGCCGGATAGAGAAATTAGACGAATCTATGCCTTAGAGGCGCTAAAGATTAATGATATATCTATTGTTTTGAAACTTGAATATAACAATATATCGTTTCTTTTTCCAGGAGATTTAGATGATGCGGAACTTATTGCTAATTTACCCGTCCAATCTTGTATCTTAAAATCTCCCCATCACGCAAGTAAGAAAGCAAACAATCCATTACTTTTTGATATAGTTAAACCTGAATATATTATTATCACAGGCAGAAAAAAAGTTAATCAAGAGGTGCTTGATTTAATTGAACAGTATCAAATAAAATCTTTTAATATCCGAAAAGATGGCGCTTTGATAATTAAAATAAAGAAGACAAAGGTAAATTTTGAGCGATTTAATGGGCAAAGGTATTTCTAAACTATAAGCACTAACCATCAAAACAGAAACCATAATCGCGAAAGCAAACAATAAAGAGACAAAAGAGAGAAATCAAGGATATGTTTTTTGATGAATTGGCGTGTTTTCTTAGATTTCTACAGATGTCCGTTAGTTTTTATTATGTCTGCATAGGAAAAATGACTTTTGCCGAGCACTCTGTGCCATTTGCTCTTCCTTGATGGAAAGGAATAAAAGGAAGGCGAAATTTTCAGAATCACCCCCATCTGACTTCTTCCAGCAAGGAAGAGGAATTGATGATGAAATCTCTTTCATCAATGGCAAGGATTTAACAAAAAAGCATCACTCCAACTCTATCCGGTCGGACCTGCTCAAATGGTGCTTTCAAAAGTCTCTAACCCAAAAGTTTATTATCCAACTTATAACCTATTGTAGCACAAATCGTTCTAATAAGATTGCTATTTAAACTGATATTTGATTTTCTGTCAGATTACGTTTTAAGTTATTTCAAAGGCGGTCTTATAAATAAACAAGCATATATTGGGAAAAGTCTTAAAAGAATATCTGGTTTTTACAGATTGAGATACAAACTTCAAAATATTTTACTATGCGAATTAGGCTAACTGGTAGGCGACCTCTTATTACGCTTATAGGGTAAATGACTATATGCGATATGCTGGGATATAGTCTGGCTTGGGCTAGCCCCGGCCTAGCCCCTTATAAATTTCAAATAGAACAAGTTCCCACCTGCTTAATTTTCTGAATGGACTAACTGAACTAATCTTTCTTGTGTAACCTTATACTCTTTTTCTCTTCGTTCATAAACTGGTATAAGGAGACCTGTTTGATATGGTGTGGTGTTCTTTTAACGACAGATAACAGAATTGATTTTGTTATCTGGTTCAAAATAGATTATTTACGGCGATAAATAAAGATAAATTAAACGACTTGTCTAATAACCTTTTTATAATAATCCCTATCTTGCGATTAAATACCATAGATGACGGAAAAGGCTATTCTCCTTTGTTATAGTAAATTTAAGATAATACACAAAAAATTAAAGTTAAATAAAAACAACTTCTAATTTTTGTTAAAGTAATATTTTAATCTATGGTTAACGCAAGGAATAAGTTATTGGTATTAGATAATAAATACTTGAGTTCTATATTTCAAATGTTAGTTGCACTGCAGAATCCAGATTTTGGTTATGGGTTGGTGTTAGCGGATTGAGTTCTGGTTGAATTTTAGTAAATCCAATTCGTCCGGCAATCTTGAGGTATCGAAAGAGATGGGATTCAAAAGAACTAAAAATTCTTAATCCTCTTTTATTAAAAACAAAATTTCGGTTCAGTCCTTGAGCGCCGGATTCATAAACATAGATTTTACAATCAGAGGAGTTAACATCAAAATAATATATTTGAGACTCGATTTTGAACTGGCGCAAAGTCAATTTTGCACCACAGGAAAATAATCTGCCGAGTTTGGGGAAATCTTTTACATAGCGGTCTTCAATTCTCATCACCAGATTTAGGTTTTTTAATACCTGGTAATTAAAATCAAAGCGCGTGCCATAAGTTGTTAAAACTGCTTCTTGATAATTACTTTTTAGCACCAGTCCAATTTCAATTGGTCCTTGTTTTCGGTTAATGCGAAATTGCACTCTGGCTGGTAATGAGTCGGAAATAAAGTTTTGTTTCGTGCTAGTGTAAAAATACATCTTAAAACCGATAAGATTGTAATAGATATTAAATTTAGCATAAATCTGGTCTTTGCGAGAGGTTAAAGTTTTCCATCGGCTGTAAGGAGAAAAGAAATTTTTCTGTTGGGCATAGAAATCAAAATTTACTTTTAAGCATCGCCAGTCGCCAATGATTTGTCCACTGGCACCAAAACCCCAATATAAACTATATCCAATCTCACTTCTTAAAAAATAGTGACCAAGATGAGTTTTGCCATCAATGCTGAAGAGATTTAAGTTTGAACCATAAAATGAATTGGTTGAATCTTTAGGAGCAAATTGTTTATCATAGCGATTATGATAAGATGTTAAGCCGAGCATAAAAGACGGTTGGGAATAGGTTATTCTCAATCCCATCAAATCAGCCCGCAGTTGGTTGCGACGGGCAATAGTTGTAGAATCAATAAATTTAGTATAATAATAGATTTTATAGACATAGCCATCCTTTATCTCCGCAGAAAGATAGGATGAAGAAAGATAAGTATAAATGCCGAAATCTGATAACTGCTGAAAATAGCCGACACCAAAAAGGGATGGATAGGTATAAACACTTTTAACTTCATTTAGCGCACGATTGGGTTCTAAGGAGAAGTTTTTACTAGGATTAAGATAAGAGGTCGGACCTGCAAAGAGTAGTTGCGAACCGAAATTCATTGTATAATTACCCAATACAATACGATTACTCCTCGTCGTGATGGAAATTGAACTTGACGAGAAATCAGTAAAACTCCTTTCTTTAGCATCTTTGTCCGTCAGGAAAATCATCCTGATATCTGTTGCTAAGTGTCGCAAGGAAAATTTCAAGCGAGTTGCTGTTTCCCATTCTTCGGTTCGGAAAAGATTTTTTAGGCTGTCCAGAATTATTTTCGTTTGGAGTTGACTTTGAATTTTAGGTGGTTTTTGTTCTCGGATTGTAATGAAATGCTTAATATTATCAAAGAGTTCTATGTCAATACTGGGAATTTCTAACAACTCGGAAATTGAATTAAACTTGCCTTTCTTTTTACGGACTAGCAGAATTTGATTGACAGTAACCGGAGTCAAATAAGGAATTCTGATTAATTCCTCATAACCGGCAGTATTTATCTCCAGCGGGTTAGTGCTTAACTCTTCAAATACTTCTTGGGTTATGGTCTCTTTTGGTAATTCAATATCTTCTTCAAGTAAATCTTGGGAAAAAAGAGAAATCAGTAAAATAATTACCATCTCATAATTAGGAATAGTTTACATTCCAATTCAAACACACCGACTCACCAAAAATAACCCAGACTAAAGATTGAGGTTTGCTTAAGTTTCGTATGGTATTGAAAGGAATAATCAAAATGAATATTCTTAAAAATAATGCTTAAGCCTGTGCTTAAAATTAAGGGATTAGTTTTCGTTCCTAAGCAGAAGGTAAGTTCTGGTAGCAATTTGAACTCTGTGCCGATTGCAAGATATTGGGTTTCTGGAGATTTAATCAAATCTCCGCCAAACCGAAAATCGGATACGGGCTCAAATAAAATTCCGGCTAAAACCTGCCAGGGTAATTTTTCGCCCAAAGAATTTTGGGGATAATTAAAATTTTCTAATACCGCAGAAAAATTGATTTTGTCCACAAAATAAGAGATTCCTAAATTTAATGCCGGCATAATCGTTTGACCATAATCCGATAAATCTAAATACAATCCCTTTACCATAATGCCATAGGCAAGATGAGAACTAAAATCAAAACCAGCAGAAAATGATAAAGTATATTCCTGGTAACTGATAAAGCCTAAACGGGTTATGCCGAGACCAAAATTTTTATAGTTTAAACTCAGCCGATTATATTGCAGTTCCCTGATTTCAAAAGGTCGACAATAGACTAAACCGATACCATTTTTGTTAAGACGAGATAATAAAGAGGGATTTATTGCTGTTGCATTATAGGTTGATTGGATAGTTGAAGATATTTGTAATGCGGAACTACTTCCGCCAATTTCCTGATATTCAAAAATTGTCAAAAGGTAGAATAAAATCAACATTTATTCTTCTTTTCCCGAGCGGGGATGGGCTTTGTCATAGATTTTTTTTAACCGCTCTACTGAAAGATGGGTGTATATTTGGGTTGTTGCTAAAGAACTATGACCTAAAAGTTCTTGCACTGCTTTTATATCTGCGCCCCGTTCTAATAAATGAGTTGCAAAAGTATGTCTTAAAGTATGGGGACTTATCCGAACCGCATCTGCCAGCCGAGCAATTTGAGATTTAACAATCATCTGGACCGAGCGTGTGGTCAATCGCTTTCCTTTAAGATTTAGAAATACCGCGGGGTTGTTTTTATCTTTTCGGATTGCCAGATATTCTTTTAACGCTTTTTGGGCATAACTGCCTAAAGGCACAATTCGTTCTTTACCGCCTTTACCTTTAACTAAAATAACTTCATTATAAAAATCAATATCACTAAGATTTAGATTTATCAGTTCTTGGGCTCTAAGACCAGCACCGTATAGCACTTCCATAATTGCTCGATTTCGACAAGACTGTTCGTCATTACCGTGAATGTCCAATAACTTTTGCGTTTGATATTGAGTTAAAAAACCAGGTAATTTTTTAGTGATTTTGGGGGTCTTGACAACGCGGGCAGGATTAACTTGCACTAATTTCTTACGCATCAGATAGCGATACAATGATTTTAGGGAAGAAAGTTTTCTTGCCACAGAACTGCGTTCATAACCATACTTTAAGAGATAACCAATAAAATCTCTGATGTCTTCGCGTTTCACTTGAGTGATATCTTTAATCTCTTTACGGTCATAGAGAAATTCCAGAAATTGGCTCAAATCAATCTGATAGGCTCTTGCGGTGTATGGGGAAAAATTTTTCTCTTGGATTAAATATCTTATAAAATCAACGACATGCGTATTGGACGGATAAATTTGACGAAAATACATAAAAAAATAATATGTCAAACTTCTAATAAGTCAACAACTATTGCGAATTTATCCCAATTGAGTAAAGATTATTATACAAATGTTTAAAGTTTTACAAATTTACCAAATTAAGAGAATACGAAAGATATGCTAAGGAAAGTTTGCATTAAAAAGGGATGTGAGGTTGAGATAATATTTGTTTTTTAAGATTGTTTATAGTGACTTATCGATAAAAAATTTCGCTTTTTTGTGATTTAACAATTTTGTTTAGGTTTTAGGCTCTTTATTTAATGTGTAATTTTAGGTTAGATATGTTAAAAATATTAGGTAACGTCAAGAATTTTTAGTAAATTCTTTTTTCGTCCATAAAGACTTTGCCGGCCATTGTTAGTAGGGTATAATATTTTGGGGGTAAATTTAGACTTGAAATGCTAAAAATAAAGGTGTATCTGCCGATGGTAAATAATGATAATTATAACAAGAAAAATGATAATTATAACAAGAAAAAGGAGAATGCATCTATTTTATCCTTGACAAATTCAGAAAAATTTTGTATGATAATATAAAAATCATTGAATAAATGATTAAACCTTATGGTGTATACTTTTAAGTCTTCCAATGCTGGATTGATAATAATGAAAAACGGTTTGTTCTGTGTGAGATTAGATTGGTGTGCGGTTGCTGTAACTAAATATCATAATGTTTGTAATCGTATAATTAAAACAAATATCTGCCATAATTGGCAGGAGGAGGTACCTGTAAGTAAAACAAATAAACAAAAAATTATAAATTAAATGGAGGAAGCAATGAGCAAAAAAGTATTAATACTAATAATGATGTTAGGGTTAGTAATATCAATTAATGCCTCAGCCCCGACATCAAAAGTCGAAGCCCTTGGGATTGATTCCAAGACATCGAAACAGATTATAATAAGAGAACCAATTATCTTCCCTAATCTGAACAGGGTAAAAGTGACGATTTTCTCGGAAAGTTTTACCGGCACGACATTTCCACCAACTGGTTGGACGAGAATTCAGAATAATACTGGCACACAAGGCGGATATCCTTGTTATTGGTCCAGATTTACCACTTCACCCTATTATTATAGTGCACCTGCATCAGCAGGACTTTGGTGGTCTTATAATTATCAAGATGAATGGCTAATAACACCGCCAATTACTCTTACTGGCTCACCAGGAGGAGTTTATAATCTAACTTGGCGGACCTATGGGTTCCGTAGTTCAAATTATGATGACCATTACTATACGAAAATCTCTACTGATGGCGGAACAACTTGGACAACGCTTTATGACCTTTCGGCATTAACTCCTCCAGATTCCGGCTGGAGTTCTTGGGATACACCAATAACTATTAGTTTAAATGCTTATGCTGGCCAGACGGTAAAAATTGCTTGGCATGCTGATGACCCACCACCACCAAATGGACCGGGTCTTTGGTTCTCATGGATGATAGATGATATTGAAATCTGGTATCCGGCGATGAATGATGTTGGCATTGACCAGATTGTCAGCCCGGGCAATATGCATCAACCGAATACACCAATGACTCCTCAAGCCAAAGTAAAAAATTACGGCAGTGCTAATCAAACTAACTTTTCTGTTGTTTGTTCAATTGTTAATCCCGGTGGTCTTGTTCGCTTTACTCATTCCAGGACAATTTCCTTGGCTGCAGGTCGCGATACAGTAATAAGTTTTAACACCTGGACACCGACCGTACAGGAGATGTTAACGGTGATTATGAGAACTAACCTGGCAGGTGATGAAAATCCAGCCAATGACCGCAAAACTTCGACCTGTAATGTTTCAACTTCAACTCAAATTGTTATTGGAACTGCCACGACCTATCAGAGAACTGAACCGTTAGACCGTTATTATAACTATAATACACATGAAGTAATTTATCTCCAGTCAGAAATCGGAGCCGCGGGCAATATTACCCACATTGCATATGAAAGAGAATTAGGTCCTAATACTGACCCAATTACACCAGTTGATATTTATATGTGTCATACTACTGAAGCAACACTTGCAACTGGTTCCATTACCTTACCACCAACCGCACCTTGGGAATTAGTCTATTCTGGTCCATTCCCCAATGATGCTGGAACCGGTTGGCGTGAAGTGCAACTTACAACTCCTTTTTACTACAACAACTCAGAAAATCTTCGTATCTTAATAGTTAAAGGATTCCAACAATATATTTCATCCACTGATTGTCCCCAATGGCGCTATACCACAACATCACCGAATTATCGAACCCGAGGTGGAAGAAGTGATGCCAGCCAACCAACCAGTCTCACCCAAACATATAACCGACCAAATATTAGACTCACAATAACAAGTCAACCACCTCCAGCCAACGATGTGGGTGTCCTTCGAATTATTACTCCTTTTGGTAGTCATCAAGCAAATACACCATTGATTCCGAGAGCAGTAGTTAAAAATTATGGAACCGCGACCCAAACCAATTTCCCTGTTGCTTGTACTATTGTTGGTGCAGGAAATGTGGTTAGATATCAGGACACCAAGATCGTTACTTCATTAGCCGCAGGCGAAACGACTGTGGTTACATTTGCTACTTGGACTCCGACTATCACTGAATATGAATCGGTCTTTGTTAGAACATTGCTTGCTGGTGACGAAAGACCCGACAATAACCGAAAGAGTAGAGGATTTTTAGTACATGCCTTTATTCTAATGGAAGGTTTTAATGATGTTGTATTCCCACCACCAGGCTGGGATACAATTCGCGTATCAGGAACAAGTGCTAATAACACATGGTCGCGCCAAACTTCAGGAACTAATCCCACCTGTACACCAATTGAAGGCACAGCAATGGCAAGATATTATTCATTCCTTGCGCCAGCAGGGAATTCATCCCGACTCAGGTCTCCAGCAATCAATCTGGGCACGACTCCGCAACCTTGCACTTTGAAGTTCTATATGACCCGTGACCCAGGATATCCGAACAGTAACGACCGTATTACAGTGCAAACTTCAACTGACGGTATAAACTGGACTGACATTGTTACTCTTCCTCGGCCTGCTTCAGCATTTGCTTGGGAAGAACAATCAGTTTACTTGGGTGATTTAAGTGGTACCTTCTATTTCGCATTTTTAGGTATTTCTGAATATGGTAATAATATCTTTATAGATGATGTCCGATTAAAAGGCAGACCGCTTGGTACTGAAGAAAATCGACATGAGACATCACTAATCACTGCTCTTAGCGCCCCAAAACCGAATCCGACAACAAATGGTTTAGCCAAAATTTCCTTTACCTTAGCCGAACCTGGTGATGTGAATCTCACGATTTATGATGCTTCGGGTAGATTAGTAAAAACTTTAGTCAATACTCATCTGGTAAAAGGTATTTACAACTATACTTGGAATGGCACTGATGAAAATAATCGTAAGGTTGCCGAAGGTATTTACTTCTACACTCTCAAAACCGCAGATAAGAAATACACTAAGAAACTGGTCTTTACCCGATAATTAATATAAAAATATTAACTGAGGCTGGGTGAAAAAACCCAGCCTCTTTTTTTCAATACTTTGGCAAAACTTAATTGGAGACATTTTTGGCACTTTTAGTTGTTTTATAATTATACTTTTAATAAATTCTACTAATTTGTTATCGGGTAGTGTATAATATTGTGTAAAGTTGATAGGTTAAAAATAAAGGCGTATTCTCCTATATGGTGAATAATATTTTGGGTAAATTTAGACTTGATAGGTTAAAAATAAAGGTGTGTCCTCCTTTTGAAGGCTTGACAAATTATACTATCTAATGTATATGTATCCTCCTATCGAAGACTTGACAGGTTATACTTTTTAAGGTATAATTGGATAATAAAATGCGATTCAGAACCTATACTGATTTTAAGCAGAAGTTAATAAAAACTGCAGGGGTTCTGAATTTTAGGCTTGTAAGTTCTTTGAAACCAAAGGGTTTGAAAGCGTAGGGTCTCCGAATGAGACATTGCGTACGCAACTGAAACATCGCTCTATCAATTTGATCAGGTGTTAGTTTTTGAGTCTCCGAATGAGACATTGCGTACGCAACTGAAACAATAAGTTATTATACATAAACACCTCCACTCAAAGTCTCCGAATGAGACATTGCGTACGCAACTGAAACCAAAGATAAAGAAAACGATTACTACT
>JAOABV010000030.1 GCA_026418155.1 candidate division WOR-3 bacterium
AGATGTGTATAAGAGACAGACCTAAAACAGGTGCAGCACTTGCTTATGCTAATAGCAAAGTTTGGTTGTTAAAAGGGAATAATACGCCTGAATTCTGGTGTTATATTCCGTCAGCAATGTCAAATGTAAAACCGGCGATGTCGAATCTGAATGCACAAAAGATTAATACCTCTTATCCCTTTATGCTTTATCAGAATAGCCCCAATCCGTTTAAATCACAAACAACTATTCGCTATTCAATATCTGCTCAAAGCAAAGTTTCACTTGTAATTTATGATGTTTCAGGAAGATTGATTAAGACATTAGTCAATGAACGTAAAGCACCGGGAATTTATAGCATAATTTGGAATGGAACTGATGATAACGGTAGAAAAGTCGGTCAAGGTGTCTATTTCTATGTCTTAAAAACCGCTGACAATAAGATACAAAGAAAGATGTTGATGATGAGGTGAGTTAAATCTACACGCTTACACAAGATTAGCACAAGATTATCTTAAAATCTTTGAGCACAGAAAAAAGTAATTTTTGTGTCTTTTTGTATTATTCTCTCAATGATTTAGTGCTCTCTCAAGAAAATACACTTTCACTGATTATCAACAAAAATCCTTGACATCAACTCAATTTTTACTATAATTTTTCTTTATGGAATTAATTTTTATTATTGCTCCGATTTCAGCAGTGATTGCGTTAATATCGGCGTTGATATTGACTGTAAGGGTATTAAAGACTGATGAAGGCACGCCGGCAATGAAACAAGTTGCCAGTGCAGTCTTAGAAGGTGCTAACGCCTATCTCAAAAGACAATATCTTGGCGTTTCACTCTATTTCTTAGTCGTTTTCGTTATCTTATTAATTTTGGCATTGAATCGAATGTTATCCATATTTGTGCCTTTTGCATTTTTGACTGGTGGATTTTTCTCGGGTCTTTCTGGATATATTGGAATGTCCGTAGGCGTTCGTGCCAGTGCCCGCACAACTAATGCGGCAAAAACCAGTCTTAACTCAGCATTACGAGTTGCCTTCTCTTCCGGAATGGTAATGGGATTGGTTGTTGTCGGATTAGGACTGCTTGATTTAAGCATCTGGTATTATGTGTTAAATCTCATTTATAAAAATTTACCTTTATTCGAACGAATGGAAAAAATCACTTCAACAATGTTAGGATTTGGTATTGGTGCCAGTTCCCAAGCATTGTTTGCTCGTGTTGGCGGTGGCATTTTTACCAAAGCCGCTGATGTTGGTGCTGATTTAGTTGGAAAAGTAGAAGCCGGTATTCCTGAAGATGACCCCCGCAATCCGGCAGTAATCGCTGATAATGTTGGTGACAATGTCGGCGATATTGCGGGCATGGGTGCTGATTTATACGAATCCTATTATAGTTCAATTATTGCAACAATGGCTTTGGCCGTTTCGGCTGGCTTAAGCGCAAAAGGAGTTTTATTGCCGATGATTGTTGCCGGTATTGGAATAGTTTCTTCGATCATCGGAAGTATTTTCGTCAAGACAGGCGAGAAAGTCGAACAAAAAGTCCTCCTCAAAGCATTACGGACGGGAATTTATTTTACTACATTATTAGTTGCCATTTTGGGATTTTTTGCAGTATATTGGATTTTAGGAAAAATCTATATCAATATTTATTGGGCGATTCTTTCTGGACTCTTAGCAGGTATAATTATCGGATTTTCTACAGAATACTTCACATCAGATAATTATCAACCAACACAAAAAATTTCAGTCGCAGCCAAAACCTCTCCGGCAACGGTTGTCATTGAGGGATTATCAATAGGGATGATTTCAACTGTAATTCCCGTTGTAACAGTTGCTATAGCAATTATCAGCAGCTATTATCTTGTTGGCGGTCTAAATAATCCTGGACTCGGTTTATACGGTATCAGTATTTCAGCAGTCGGTATACTTTCTACTCTTGGTATTACTTTAGCAACTGATGCATTTGGACCGGTTGCGGATAATGCCGGTGGTAATGCACAGATGAGCGGCCAGGAACCGATTGTCCGCGAGCGAACTGATGCTTTAGATGCTTTAGGCAATACAACCGCCGCAACCGGCAAAGGATTTGCAATCAGTTCAGCAGCATTAACTGCATTAGCCTTAATCGCTGCTTATCGTAATGAAGTTCGCCTTGCCAGTCATGGATTAAAAACCGTTACTGCAACTTTACTTAATCCTCAAACGATTGCTGGACTATTTATTGGTGCCATGCTACCATTTGGATTTTGTGCTTTAATTATGAAATCTATAGGAAGAACTGCCCAAAAAATTGTTGATGAAGTGCGTCGTCAATTTCGTGAAATCAAAGGATTACTTGAAGGAACAGCAAAAGCCGATTATGCCCGTGCAGTTCATATCTGCACTGCCGCAGCACAAAAAGAAATGATTGCACCATCGCTACTTGCAATTGTTGCTCCAATCGTTGTTGGTGTACTGCTCGGAATTGAAGCAGTCGCAGGATTATTGATTGGTGCATTAGTCTCTGGATTTGCTTTAGCCATAATGATGGCAAATTCTGGTGGTGCTTGGGATAATGCCAAAAAGTTTATTGAAAAAGGAAATTTAGGTGGCAAAGGGTCTCAATGTCATAAAGCCGGTGTTGTTGGCGATACAGTCGGTGACCCATTAAAAGATGCAGCCGGACCATCTCTAAATATTTTATTAAAACTGATGTCAATGGTTTCAATCGTATTCTTAGGTTTTATCTTAAAATACTCAATTTTTAAATAAAAACTATTAGTGTAGTAAAACTTTCCGCTATAATTAAAAGCATAAAGTCACAGAAAAAAATCTCTTTCCAATTTGAAATTTACTCGTTAGTTTTTGATTTTATGCGATACCCCTCTCCTATTTTGCAACACATAAAATTAAAAACTTGAAATTTCTCATCTAACTCTATGAACTATAATAAGATAATTTTTATATATATTACAAAGTTTTACTTGACAATTTGGATTTTATATTTAAACTATTATAGTAATAAGTGAAAAATGATTTGTGGCGCATAATATTTAAGTTATAAATATTTCTCGAAAAAAATCCAAGAAAAAATTTATATGTTGAACAGTTTGGTATTATAACTTTATGATTTTTATTAAAGGTTTATTTTTATACACTAAATATTTTTTGATATAATGATATTAAATATTTTTTGATATAATGATTTCGATTTTTATGAAAGGTTAATTACATATGAAAGGTTAATTACAAATGATTAAAAAACAAAATATAAAAATTGCTGTGTATATTGACACCATGATTCAATATATACACAAAAAATTTCCCAAAAGGGGAGGGAACTATGCGTAGGAGCATAATTCTTTTTCTTTTAATTTTAACTTCTGCATTTGCCCAAACAATGGCATTGAGAGAATCATTTAATGGACCGACTTTTCCCCCTCCAGGTTGGACCGTATACAATCTTGATGATAATTCGCCTTCAATTCCCCCCAATGATAGGTCTCAATGGCAGCAAGATGGTCACGGACCACATACTCAACCTGGCTGTGCTTTTTGCCGTAAAACCTATGCTGGTGGTCAAGGAGGTAACCCGCAAGTACCGAATAATGACTGGTTGGTAACGCCGAGAGTGCAACCGGAACCAGGGGCTAATATATTAGTTTTCTATTATCGCGGGTTTACTCGGAATCAAAAAGAAAGTCTTGAAGTTTGGGTATCAACTTCAGGCAATACACCGGCAGCATTTACTGACTCAGGATTTCGGGTTGATGCTTTTAGTATTCGAACTTGGGATTATACTCGAAGAGCAGTTTCATTAGCGAGTTTTAACAATATTCCGATTTACATTGCTTTTCGTTATTGTGCTGATAATCCAAACCGGCACGGTGTATTCCTTGACGATGTCGGCGATACGACATCAGCTCCAGTTCCTCCGGTTCCGTTTGTTCGAATTGATGTCGGGGTTGAAGAAATTGTTCGTCCGGATACTGTGATGCCGCCTGGCGAATTAACACCACAGGCAATAATTAAAAATTATGGTTCACGAGCAACGAGTTTTTGGACACGATGTGTGATTCAAACTTATCCTCAGGGAAACACAATCTATCAAGAGTCCACTTATCTTAATTTGCAACCAGGGGAAGCCTATGGTATGCCTTTTCCTTCACTATTACTTTCTGGAGGCTTTTATTACATAAAGTTCCGCACATTAGCATTTGGTGATTTAAATCCCAGTAATGATGAGAAGACAAGAATTTTCCGAGTAATTCCTGTTAGTTATAAAGATGCTGGCGTTATCAATGTGCTCAGCCCTGCTTCAGAATTACAATACCAAAATTCATATTTACCATCAGCACTGTTCAGAAACTATAGCGGTTCAGCAGTTCAAATTCCAGTAACGATGAAAATCCTAAAAGATTTAGGCAATAATAATTGGCAGGAAGTATGGCGCGATACCGCAACATCGCCGCTAATGGAACCATTAACTAATTGGACTTTTGTTGCGAAAAACTGGATTGCTGATGTTGGCTTCTACAAAATTATTGCAATTACCAGTCTTGCTGGTGACCAAAATCCTAATAATGATTTTGATACTGCCCATGCGCTATGTGCACAAAAGGATGTTGGCGTGATTGCGATTCGTAGTCCTGGAGCAATAGTTGAACCAACAGTAAGTATAGAACCGTCTGCTGACCTCATCAATCGTAGTTGGAATCAACAAACTTTTAATGCAACATTTACCATTGGCGGATATTCTAATACTCAACAAGTTACCTTAAATGCAGCTGACTTCATTACTCAGACATTTGAACCTTGGCAAGCTCAACCTGGTTATTATTCAATAAAGTGTTCAACTTATTTATCAGGAGACCAAAGACGAGATAATGATGTAAAACGGGCAACTTTATTTGTGCCTTATCGTGATGTTGCACCAATTCAAATCGTTAGCCCTGCAGATACAATTGCACCTGACCCATTTATTCCACGAGTAATTATCAGAAATAATAGCAATTATTATATCACAACACCAGTCCAGTTAGTAATAAAAAATCCAACAGGGCAAACAGTTTATAATAAGACCACTTACATCACGATTTTTAGTGATAGTGCACTCGGTATGGCATACTTTGATGAATGGGTTGACATTGTAAATATGGACCCAGGAACATACAATGCTACAGTTACAACACAATTTCCTTATGACCTTGTTCCTGGTAATAATACAATTTCTAAATCTTTTTACATTAGAAGCAAACGACAAGATATTGCCATGGTCAACATTGCCTCACCCGGCGATAGCGTTGGTCCTAATTATCCGATAATACCGAAAGTCGTAGTCCGAAACGAAGGTAATGTCACATTAGGAAGTTTCTATGTGATTACTGAAATTAGTTATGAAAAAACATTAATCTGGGCAGATACCAGTGCAGTTCCGATACTCAGACCAGGCCAACAGACTTTTATTACTTGTAAATCCTGTAGTTTAGGTTCCGGATTTTATTTAATTAATTCTCAAGCGGTTATTACCGATGATAATGATACAAATAATCAAATCGCTGATAATTTTACAGTAACGAATCAACTAAGACGAGATGTCGGCGTTCATAGTCAAATTGGTATTATTGAACCGAAAAACATTAGACAGCCTGGTCTATTATCTGTGATGGCAATGGTTCATAATTATGGAAATACACAAGAAGATTTTCGTGTGTTTATGAAAATTACTGGTGGTCAACTTATTGCCCCTTATTATGAATATGTAGATGTCCAAGACCTTGACCCGGGTAATGATTTAATTATAACCTTCCCCCATTTCCGTACGGATACTGGCTATAATGTCTATACTGTGACTTGTTCTACAGCCTTAGTGGGAGAATTACCGCAGTATCTTAATAATAATGTCAAGCGCAATACATTTACTGTTTCACCTCAACGAACTTATGGCTGGAGTGTGCTTGATTATATTGATTATCCAGTAGGCGATGGTGGCGCACTAACTTATGTTGGTGGTGGCACGAATCCTGGTATTTATGCTTTAACTGGCAACAAAAGAAATTATTTCTATTATTATGACCTTGTAGAAAACCAATGGTATATGAAATCACCAATGCCTGATTATCACATTGAGCCGAATAGATACACTGTAGGCAAAGGCGCTGCATTATGTAATGACGGAATAAATACAATTTATGCGGTCAGAGGCAACAAAACCGCGGACTTCTATAAATACGATATCAGCAATGATACCTGGATCAAATTAGAATCAGTTCCGCTTGGAGCCAAAAAGAAACGAATTGAAGGCGGAACTGGTCTTATCTATGTAAATAAACCTGATGAACTCGGTGAAATACACAACTACATCTATCTCATCAAAGGCAGTAAAACACGAGAAATGTGGATTTACGACATAGCAAACAACACCTGGTCATTAGCCCAAGAATCTGTTCCTCAAGGACCGTCCGGTAAGGGTGTTGAATACGGAAGTGCTACGGCTACAGATGGTTATCATATATACCTTTTAAAAGCCAAACATAATGAATTCTTTAAATTTAACGTTGCAAATAATACTTGGGAACAGAGGCAGAGTTTACCTTTACCAGCAGTAAAACCTGGTGGTGCTTTGGCATTTATCTATAAACAACCAGAAAACAAACCGTGCCTATATGCTTTCCGAGGAGGAAATACCCGTCACTTTTTACTTTATAATGATTCGGCTAACTCTTGGAAAATAAAAGAAGATATTTGGGTTTCACCTTATCGACCGAAAAATATAAAAAATGGCGCAGCACTTGTTTCCGGTAATAACGCAATTTATGCCCTTAAAGGCAATAAAACCCAAGAATTCTTAAAATATGTACCGCCACCAACATCTTCAGAAAAAGAAGGACCATCCTATCCACCTACTTCTTCTGACCCAGCGCTTTTGTCAACATCTTCAGAAATCAATCAGACAAGATTTACCGTCCAACCTAACATTATCACTGCTAATAAAGTTTTGCTAAAATATCAGTTAGCAAATCTGACCCCCATCACAATTAAGGTCTACAATATCACTGGTGCCTTAATCACAACTAACACTTATCAAGTTGAAAACAAAACTGGAATTATTCCAATAGATATTACTCATATCGCCTCTGGTATCTACTTCTTAAAAGTTGAAAGTGACGGTATAAAGAAACTTGATAAAATTATAATCTCCAAATAACCCTTTCCCTCTCCAATAGGGGCGGTCTTTGACTGCCCCTATTTTTTTCTTAATGAGTCTAAACAATATTCGATTTTTGAGAAAATTTAAATCTATGTTCTTTTATACTTTTATAATATATAATAAAAACATCACAGACACAAAATATTAATATACTGACAGAAATAAAAAAGAATATTAAAGTCTCAGAACCAAACCAATTACTACGACATTAATCTTAACAGAACAATTTTATCATATTTTATCATATTTAATTTATCATATTATCATAATTTAAGTTGACAATAACATAATAATTTAATAAAATAATAAATAAGCACTAATCGTAAGATATGTTACGGGTATGCTTATTGTATATTATAAAAATTATTTCAATGCGCCCGTAGCTCAATTGGATAGAGTGCCGGACTACGAATCCGTAGGTTCCGCGTTCGAATCGCGGCGGGCGCGTTTTGATAAAAATAAATAAAAATACTTAATGAAAAATAACCCCAATAACATTATAACCCGAACATTCGTCCAAAAGAGTTGCTCTTACAATTAGTTGCATTGGATTGTAAAAATGGATGATATTTACTGGATGCAACAAGCATTATTGGAAGCACAACAAGCATATCAAGAAGATGAAGTTCCAGTAGGTGCGGTTGTTGTGTATAACAATCGAATTATTGGTCGAGGACATAATGCTACGGAACGACTAAAAGACCCGACTGCTCATGCAGAAATTATTGCTATCTCATCGGCAGCAAATTATCTAAATAATTGGCGCTTGACTAATACTTCGGTTTATATTACCTTAGAACCGTGTCTAATGTGCACGGGCGCTCTTATTTTAGCACGGGTAAAAAGACTTGTCTTTGGTGCTTATGACTCTAAATTTGGTGCTTGTGGTTCGGTGTATAATATTCCAGAAGGCAATCGGTTTAATCATAAAATACAAGTAACTGCTGGAGTATTATCTGAAGAAAGCCAAAAACTTTTGCAAGATTTCTTTAGAAAGAAACGAAACGCGATTGGCAAATAACAATATACTATATGCTATTTGCTATACTATATGCTATTTGCTATTCGCAAAACGGAGAGATGGCCGAGTGGTCGAAGGCGCATGACTCGAAATCATGTGGGCGAAAAGCCCCGGGGGTTCGAATCCCTCTCTCTCCGCTTAAAATGAAATAAGGAAGATAGAAGATATAAAGAAAAGAAAAGATAAGAAAAGATAAGAAAAGATAAGAAAAGATAAGAAAAGAAAAGAAAAGAAAAGATAAGATAAGATAAGATAAGATAAAGATAAGATAAAGAAAAAAGAAATAAGAAAATAAGAAGAAAATATAAAAATAAAGAAATATAAAAAAATTAAATGAAAAGCATAAAAATAAATATGAAAGCAAATATTAAAGCAACTGTTTTTATCCTGATATTAAATTGTCTTGCAACATCGATCAATGCGAGTAAAATCTCTTTAGTTAAATCGCAACGCCTGCCAATTGCTAATCAAAGAACGACTATTAACAAATTAATTAGAAAAGATATTCGTTATAAAGATAACATTGTTCGCAACCCACAGATTCTTGACCGCATCCGCACGGCAACTAAACAAAATCGCACGGACACAGTTAAAGTTTTGGCATTACGGGTTGAGTTTGTTGAAGATAACACCCCTCTAACCACTGGTAATGGTAAAATGGATTTAGCTGGATTTTTAAGTCCAGATGACGGACTCTTTTATGACCCACCGCACACAAAACGATACTTTGAAAGATTGATGCAAGGTTTGCAAAAATATTATTACCTAAACTCGCTCGGACATCTGTATGTAGATTATGCAGTATATCCCCGGGGAGTATTTGAATGCTACCAACTACCGCATCCAATGATGTATTATGGTGATACCACCAGCATAGAAGGAATCGAAACTGGTTTGTGTCGATTGATGTATGATGCATTAAGAATTGCTGACCAAGACCCGAATCTTAATTTTTCTCTTTATGATTTTATAATTATTTTTCATGCTGGTTCTGGTTTGCAAAGCGATTTAAGAGGTGATAGCCCATTTGATTTACTTGCCGGAACAATTCCTTCGTCGGCTTTGCAAACATATCTTGGTATTCCTTATATCACGGTCGATAATGGTCATCGAATTCATCAAGCAACAATAATGCCAGAGATGATGCGCCAAGATACAATGTATAATGGTGAAGTCAATTTATTAGGAATGACTGGCCTTTTAGGCACTTTATGTCACGAATTCGTCCATTTGCTGGGTGGATATGACCTTTATGATGTAACTGGTTACTCAATGGGAGTTGGTGCTTGGTCATTAATGGGCTTTGGTGCTTGGCTTGGTGACTGGAGTATTGGCGCACCACCAGGTGTAATTCCAGGCATGCTTGACCCATATCATAAAATTCATCTTTTTGGACTTGAACCATTAGTAATAAATTTACCTCAAGAAAGTATTCCGATTTTTACGGCAACAATGGATACGACAAGGTTTAGAATAAGAGGTGATACAGTCTCTCCTCTAATAATTAAAATTCCAATTTCTGATAATGAGTATTTTCTGATTGAGAACCGACAAACTGATGTTAAAAGAAAAGATACGATAGTTGTTGATACTGAAGACGGCGTTGTTATTTGGGTTGAAGATGGCGAATATGATTTCTTTTTACCGGGTTCAGGAATTTTAATTTGGCATATTGATGAACAAGTTATTGCGGATTTCGGACAGTATAATGCAATCAATATCTTTCCGGCTCATAAAGGTGTTGACTTAGAAGAAGGTGATGGAATTCAGGATTTTGATGGCTGGAGCCAAAATGCCAATTTGGATTATCAAATTTATGGTTCCAAATATGACCCGTATTTCATTGGTGGTTTTAATTCTCAATTTACACCAAACACAACTCCCAATTCTGATGGCTATTATGGTAAAACTCACATATGTGTTAATGTTCTAAATCCGCCTGATACGGTAATGTTAATCAGTGTCGATTTCCAGTTATACCAAAAAGGATTTCCGAAAAATCTTAATCGTAACAGCAGAATGTTATCTGCCAGTTGTGCTGATTTAGACCAAGATGGTGATTGGGAAGTGATTGTTGCGGACAGCGCAGGTGGCATCTTTACCTGGCAAAGCGACGGCACCTCACATACAACACTCACCAGCGGTAGTTTTGGTCAATTATACTCATCAATGTCTTCACCACCTGCAATTGGCGATGTTTGTGACGATAATAAACTGGAAGTAGTTTGTGTTGACGAAAATGGCACAGTTTATATCTATCCGTATGATGGTCTGAGACCGAACACAAGAATAAATACTAATGAACGAATCCTATCATCACCCGTCTTAGCCGATTTAGATGGCAATGGCAAAAAAGAGATTATCCTCGGAACAACCAATATGAATTTACATATCTGGAATGGAGATGGAACTCCTTATCCCAATTTTCCTAAATTCTTAAGTTCAGAAATTCGTTCAGCAGTTGCCATCACTGATACCCTCAATCCTCAAATTGTCGTTTTAGGTAGTGATAACCGATTGTTTCTTATAAATTCAGATGGCACTTATGCCTCCGGTTTTCCGATTAATCTGTCTCATAGTCCATTATACAATCTATCACCCCCTGTTGTAGGTGATATTGACCGAGACGGTGTCAAAGAGATTATTGCAATCGCTACTTGCGAAAATAATTGTCGACTCTTTGTTGTTGACTTAAATGGCACAGTCAAATATTCAAGTCCTGAAATTATTCACCGACCGGTTCTTTCTGCACCAGCATTAGCGGATATTGACAATGATGGTTTCTTGGAAGTCATTATTGCCGGTAAGAATAAAATATATGCCTTCAATTACAACGGGACATTACAAACCAATTATCCGTTTGCTCAGGATTCTACTGTGACAATAACTCAATTACTTGATGGCTGGCTCATATCTTATGAAATACCATTTGTCTTCAACTCTTCACCCATACCAGTTGACATTAATAATGACAGTTATCTCGATTTCGTTATCGGTTCACCAAAATCCGGTATTTTGGGACTTGATGGTCGTAATGGAAGGATGTTTAATTATTTTCCAGTTGCTACTGTCGGTTCTGTAAGTGCTACACCGTTAGTTTTTGATTTTGATATTGACAATGATTTAGAAATTGCGGTTGGCTCAGATGTCGGTATATTCTATGTTTGGGACTTTCCGACTCTAACTCATGAGATTGTGTGGAGACAATATCTTAAAGACCCAGCCCATACTGGGCTTTACTCAGGTCTACCCCATCTTCCGTCACCACCAGAAATAACCGTGAAAAATTTTTATGCCTATCCTAATCCGGCAGATAAAGAAATCAATATCCGGTATTATCTTGGTCCCAACCCTCGCAAAGTCAAAATTGCACTGCTTGATATTAGGGGCCAATCAAAATACGAATATAATGGCAGTATCCATCCATTAACTGACAATGAAGTAAAACTAAACCTTGAAGGAATTCCCAGTGGAGTTTATCTCCTCCGATTAGAAGTCGAATCCTCAGCCGTAGCGGGCTCGGCCGTACCGGCCAAGCCAAAAAAAGAAATCAAGTTCTATAAGTTTGCCGTAGTAAAATAGTCTCTAATGAACCTCGTCGCAATAAGACAAGTATTTTTATTTGTTCTCTGGGTTCTTTTTTCACCTGTTATAAGCAGCCAAATTATTAGAGATGATTTTCTATTAAATGACGATAATTATGGTGGTTGTCGACAAGAAGAACCCGCAATTGCTATTAATAATACCGGCTATACTATTATTACCTGGACTGATTTTCGTGATGGCAATGCAGATATTTATGTCCAAAGAATGGATGTCTCAGGAAATTTAATGGGCAATAATTTTCGCGCAAACACTGACGCGGGTTTGAAATGGCAAGGCACACCGTCTGTTGCTATTCATTCTTTAGGAAATTTTGTTGTCGTTTGGGAGGACCGACGCAATTGCAATTCTGATGTCTTCTGCCAAAGATTCAATGCTACAGGTTTACCAATTGATACCAATTTTCAAGTGAATGATAATATCGGCACATCAGACCAAAGAAACGCTGATGTGATTATTCAGCCCAATCAAAACATTATTGTGGTCTGGGATGACTGGCGTAACGACTGGGGTGATATTTATGGTCAAATCTTTGATACGAACGCTAATCCCGTTGGAACAAACTTTAGAATTAATACTGACGGTTATGGCAATACTCAATACCAACCTGCGATTGCTCAAGATAGTTTGGGCAATTTTGTTGTTGCCTGGATGGATGGCAGAAATGGTCATTGGGATATTTATGCACAACGATTTAACAGTCAAGGAACTCCTTTAGGAAATAATTTTCGGGTTAATGATGACCAAAACATTATTATTTTTAATAAACAAAACCCCATCCCGAGTGATAAAAACGGTCCTATCTTTGATAAACAGAAATCTGTAACGAATGACAGAAACAATCTTATCTTTAATAAACTAAAACCCGTATCGGATGACCGAAATGGTCTTATCTTTAATAAACAGAAAGCTGTATCGAATGACAGAAACAATCTTATCTTTGATAAACCAAAACCCGTATCGGATGACCGAAATAGTCTTATCTTTAATAAACTAAAATCAGTACCGAATGACAGAAACAGTCCTATCTTTAACAAACAGACATCAATCTCGGATGATATAACTACTACTGACCAAACTCAACCCCGATTAGCATGTTTTCGCAATGGTCAATTTGTTATTGTCTGGGAAGACCAAAGAAACGGCAATAGTGATATTTACCTTCAGCGCTTTGACAATAATGGCAATCGCATTGGCACAAATCTTCGGGTTAATGATGATAACGGCAATGCGGTACAGATGTTACCCGATATTACATTTGATAATAACGGCAATTTTATTATAACTTGGACTGATAACCGCAATGGTGATTTTGATATTTTTTGCCAAAGGTATAATAATCTCGGTTTAGCCATTGGCCCTAACTTCCGAGTAAATGACGATAATTCTAATCAAGACCAATCTGGTTCTTGTATTGCGGTCAACAGCCGAAATGAATTCTTTATTGTCTGGTCTGATAAACGAGAAATAAATAGCAACATCTACTACCAGAAATATAATAATCTGGGTAATCCACTTGGTATTAATCTTCGGATTAATGATGACTTTGTTAGTTCTCATCAACGCTGTTCTTGGATATGTCAATCTGGTATTGGAAATTACATTGTCACTTGGGAAGATGAACGAAATGTTAATACGGATATTTATGCGGCAAGATTAGACTCTCTGGGTAACATTTTCGGTCCGAATTTTAAGGTCAACGATGACTCTACTACGCAAGACCAATTCTATGCCTCAGTTACTGCTAATTTTACCGGTGATTTTATTATTGCCTGGACTGATGGTCGCAATAATAATTTTGATATCTATGCCCAAAGATACTCAAGCACTGGTATACCCATCGCAAATAATTTTCGAGTCAATGATGACAATACCCACCAGACCCAATGGTATCCAGTAGTTGCCAGTGACAGTTTGGGTAACACGATTATTGTCTGGATAGATTATCGTAATGGCAATCCTGATATATATGGACAACTTTATGATTATTTAGGTAATCCCTTGGGTAGTAATTTTATTATTAACGAATCACCGTCAGCAACTCAATTATATCCATTTGTTGCCAGAAATGCTGCTGGTAGATTTGTTGTAACTTGGATGGATAACCGCAACGGCAATTTTGACATCTATTGTCAAAGGTTCGACCATATCGGCAATACTCTCGGTGCTAATCTTAAGGTCAACAGCGACACCACAACAACTTTTCAGGGTTATCCGGCAGTTACGATAAATTCTGCTGGTGATTTTGTCATTGTCTGGGAAGATAACCGAAATCAAGATACCGATATTTATCTTCAAAGATTTAATAACCTTGGAACACCAATTCAATCAAACATAAAGGTCAATGACGACATTTCTTATGAGCAATATTCGCCAACTGTCTATTATAGTGAAAATGGTAAGTATGTTGTTACCTGGTGTGATGCTCGCAATTCAGGTGAAGACCTTGACATTTTCAGTCAAGCGTATGCTGATAATGGAGTTCCGATAGGTATTAATCGACAAATTAACCATTCTGATTTATTTCGGGGTAACAATCAATGGCTAATTGGTCAAGGAGTAGTTGCCAATTCTCGCCGGATAAATTTTACTTGGACCGACAATCGCCGTCATCAAGGCTGGGATATATATTCCAAAATTGTTGATTGGGATTTCTTTGCTGGTATTTCTGAAAATACAAATACAAAGCAACTTCTAAATAAGATTAAAATCTTTCCAAATCCAACTTATGGTAAAATCTATATCAATTATAATCAACCAATTATTAGCCTTAAAATCTTTAATTCCAATGGTCAGCGAGTTAAAAACATTCAAATTAATAATACTGATTTTAGTAAATCAACTATGTTGGACCTTTCCGACTTAAAATCTGGAATTTATTTTATTCATTATGAGACACAACCCAACCCAACATCGGATAAGGATGAGACCAATCAAGATCTTTATTTATTGAATCAAAAACCACTAAGGTCAAGACAAAAGATAATTTTATTATCTAAGGAGAAAAAATGATTAAATTTAAGACATCTATCATTGCAATTCTGTTTATTTCAACACTAATATTTAATATTATTTATGCATCTAATGACACAACCAAGCAAATTACGACTACGCGGAGCATTAGAAAAAAAGCAATCTGGGCATCTGCTTTAGTTCCTGGCTGGGGACAAGGTATGCTTAAAAATAATACCAAAAGTGAAATTATGCTCTGGACCGAGGCAGGAATTTGGTTATGCTATGCAGGATTTTCTTGGTATGGCTCTTCTCTAAATCAAGATGCCAAACTATTTGCTGGCATCTACGCCAATGCTAATACTAAAATTAAATCTAATAAATATTATCGTGCTTTAGAAAAATATGATAATACTGAAGAATACAACAATGACATTCGCCGAGAAGCCCGCGAACTTTATCCGGATGATACCTTAGCCCAAAAGAATTATCTATCAAAATATGGCTATTTTGGTGACTCCATCTGGGATTGGGGCTCAGACTCTTTAAGGTATGTCTATTGGGAAAAACGAAAATCCGCCCGAACCGCACTAACTCGTGCTGGATTTTTCTTGGCTGGAGCCTTACTTAATAGAATTATCAGTGTTATTGATTGTACTTTCTTTACTCCAGACAAAAGAAACACACTTGGTATTGCGCCCAATTCTGAGCATACCGGCATTGGCTTAGTTTATCGCTTCTAAATTAGAAAAAAATAATTCATCTTTCAAGTATCGATAAGATTAAATGGCCAGCACCCTCATTAATACGGATGAATCAATTAAAAACAATACTGCTTTTTAGCACCGAGAATATTAAATGACAAATAATTTAATCAAGACAGACTTTTTAGTCATCGGCTCAGGTATTGCGGGACTTTGGTTTGCTTATAAAGCATCTGATTATGGTCAAGTGATTGTTTTGACTAAAAAAGAAGATACTGAGTCTAATACTAATTATGCTCAAGGTGGTATTGCTGCAGCATTTGGTGAAGACGATTCGCCAGAAACTCATTTTCGAGACACCTTGAAAAGTGGCCAAGGACTTGCCAAACCAGAAATTGTCCGAATGGTCTGTGAAGAAGGTCCCAAATTAGTGCAAGAACTTTATGAGGTTGGCATTCAATTTACAACTTATTACAATTCTTCCGGCAGAAAACACTTTGATTTAGGTAAAGAAGGTGGTCATAGTCGAGCACGCATTGTTCATGCCCAAGATTATACGGGCAGAGAAATTGAAAATGGTTTACTCAAAGTTCTTAAGGAAAAATGTCAATTCTACGAACACCATCTGGCTTATGATTTAATTCTCAATGAACAACAACACTGTATTGGAACCTGGGCAATTGATACAAAATCTGGACAATTTCGAACCTTCATTGCTAAGGTTGTCGTATTAGCCACTGGTGGCATTGGTCAAGTTTATCTTCATACAACTAATCCACCAATTGCTACTGGTGACGGCATTGCTATGGCGTATAATGCTGGGGCTAAAATCGCTAATATGGAATTTATCCAATTCCATCCTACTGCCTTATATGGCCATAAAATCAATAACCGCTATTTTCTCATCTCGGAAGCAGTACGGGGTGAAGGTGGTCTATTAAGAAACCAAGATGGCAAAACCTTTATGGAAAAATATCACGAACTTGGCTGTTTGGCACCACGTGATGTCGTTGCTCGAGCCATTGATAATGAAATGAAGAAAAATAATCAAGACTATGTGCTTTTAGATATAACTCATTTAGACCCGGAAAAAATAAAAAAACGATTTCCGAACATTTATAATACCTGCTTATCATTAGGAATTGATATTACTAAACAGCCAATTCCGGTTGTGCCAGCTGCTCATTATGTCTGCGGCGGTATAATGATAAATGAATGGAGCGAGACTAATATCCCAAATCTATTTGCAATTGGTGAATGTGCTTATTCTGGACTACACGGCGCTAATCGATTAGCATCAAACTCATTACTGGAAGCCTTAGTCTTTGCTGAACGCTCTGCCCTTCGGGTAATTGAAAAAATCAAATCAGATAAACTCCCTAAATTAGAAAATTTACAATTGTCTATTTTCAATGATGGGCGTGCTTTCAATATCTCACTTAAAGAATCTCAAGAAACATTGGAATTAACCCAACGCTTAAGAAAAATTGTTTGGGATGGTGCTGGCATTGTCCGTTCTAACCAGCGATTACAAAATGCCTTAGAACAAATTGAGATCATTGAAGAACAAGCAAATAAAATTCAACCCTTATCCCCGGGTACAATTGAACTAAAGAACATGATTATTGTCGCCCAACTAATTATTCAAAGTGCCATTTTACGCAAAGAATCCCGGGGCTTACATTATAATGAAGACTATCCCGAACGCGATGATGAACATTTTCTTAAAGATACTATTCTCCAAAAATAGTATATGCTGAAAAGTCGCAATGGGCAGGAAATTTTAGACCAATTTGCCAACTATCTAATGGTTGAGCGGAGCGTATCCAAACAATCATCCACTTATTACACAACTGATGTTCGGCAATTCTTACAATTTTTATCACCTCAACTATCGATTGGAAAGATTACAGAATCTGACATCCAAAATTACCTTGCGGTCTTATATGAATTACGATTAACTCCAGCATCAATTGCCCGAAAAATTACTTCAATCAAGATGTTCTTTCGCTTTTTAGTATCCGAAGGAAAAATTACTACTGACCCTTCTGAATACATCGAACTGCCTAAAATAAAAAGAAGACTACCACAAGTCCTTACAATTGAAGAAATCAACCAACTTTTGGCATGCACTGAATTGTCTAATGACCCAAACGATTTACGAGCTCGGGCAATATTTGAAACCCTCTACGCTTCAGGACTGCGTGCTTCGGAACTATTATCTTTACGCATCGACGACATCTCCTTCACAGATAGTTTTATTCGGGTATTAGGCAAAGGAGATAAAGAACGACTCGTGCCTTTAGGCAAACCGGCTATCAAAGCCTTAAAGAATTATTTGAATTTTGGTCGCAAACATTTTCTTAAGGATAAAATTTCTCCCTATGTCTTTCTTAATGTTCGCGGAAAAAAATTGTCTCGTATGGGCTTACATAAAATATTAAAGCAATACTTAAAAAAAGCAAAGATTCACAAACCAGTAACTCCTCATATCTTTCGTCATACATTTGCTACCCATCTATTAGAAGGCGGAGCAAACTTACGCGCGGTGCAAGAAATGCTTGGTCATGCCAACATTGCAACAACTCAAATTTATACCCATATTGACCGCGAATACCTAAAAGAAGTCTATAAAACCTTTCATCCCCGAAGTTAACTTTTTCAGCCAACTTAATTTTACCTTGTCATTAAAAGTTTTACTTAGGCAAATAAAGGCATAAAAACTTATTCCAAACTTTACCAGATAAAATAAAATCTCAGAAAACTTCAACAAGACTAACCGAGGGGCAAGATTGGCATTCTTGGTGGTCTAATCTGCGGTCCTCTCGGCAAGCCCCTGGATAGCCGACCGGTATGCCCCCTGGCTTGCCCCCCGGCTCATCCCTCGGATGACCGATTATATCATCTAACCTATTGTCTTTGAGATAATTAAACCATTTGCCTATAAGATAATCTACTGCATTCTCCAGTAGATTGGCTGAAGGATAACCTATTAAGCCCATCAGGCCGTTTGCAACGATTATTTGTAAGATATTCCACTTGTTGGGTTGTATCTCAGCGCTGAAAAATAACAAGGGCGGAGTTTTTCCCCGCCCTTAATTTTTACGCGATCTTCGTGTTTTCGCGATTAATTATTCTACAATCAGTTTGATTTCCTTCTGATTTGTGTTATCTTGATACCTTAAGAAATATATGCCTTTTGCAAGTCCGTTACGGGCGAAGTTCTTTGAGGAGAGGGTTGTTGTGTAAGTTCCAGCATTGAGATATTCATTCGTAAGTGTTTCAACCAAGCGTCCGGTTGCATCATAAAGTTTTATTGTAACTTTACTTGCAATCGGCAATGTGTAACTAATCGTTGTTCGTCGAGTAAAAGGATTGGGCTTGACACCAATTGTAGTAGTTAGTAGTGAGTAGCGAGTAGTAAGGGTTTGAATATTGGAATTTAGGTTTTGTTTGGAACTTGAGATTTGGAACTTGGAATTTTTGCTTGGAACATACT
>JAOABV010000031.1 GCA_026418155.1 candidate division WOR-3 bacterium
TGAGTATTGTTTTTGGGGTTGTTGTGAAAGTAATTGTCGGATATATTCAGGAAGCAATTCAGGAAGCAGTTGTCAGAACAATTGAGTCTGCAATTCAGAGAGCAATTGACTCATAGTTTGGTTGGTGCTGGCGGATTTATTATAACCACAAAATCTCGTATTTCCGATTTTCTACAAAATTTGATTATATCTTCAAATTTCCGATTCTTTACTCGTGTCAAAATAAGAGAAAGCACGGTTTCAATCTCTGAACGCAAATTGCAAAACGCAGTATAACCGCTTAAAACTTAAAATTTCTAATTTATAAGTTTTGAACCCTAATTTTTCAGTTAATTGGTGTTGTCGCCTTGAAAGATTCTCAAAGGTCAAGAAACATCTGCTTTGAGGTCGGTTGGTTCACTCAAAAAGACAAAAGTCCAGTGAGCAATAAAAAATAATCCGAATATTGAGTATTGTTGGTGTTTGAGATTTTGGTCAAATCAACTATGTTTAGAATTATCAACTTCTCAAGCACTTACTAATTAGATGCGTAGTCGTTCAGCGGTCTGCTTATAGATTCGGAAGTCTTCATCTTTTAAGAGCACAATTCGGACTAAGTCAATGCCGTGATTTTTTCTTAAGAAATCTTTGATTGCGGTTAAAGCGATTTCTGAGGCTTCGCGAATCGGATAACCGTAAATACCTGTGCTGATTGACGGAAAAGCAATACTTTTAATACCATTTTCCAAGGCTAATTTTAGACAATTGAGATAAGTGTTTCGTAAATCGATTGCATCTTTTTCCCGATAACGAAAGACCGGTCCGACTGTGTGTATGACATACTTTGCCTTGAGATTATAACCTTTAGTTAATTTTGCTTCAGTAGTTTTACAACCACCTAAATTTTTACATTCTTCGGCTAATTCCGGACCAGCTGCACGATGAATTGCACCGGAAACACCTCGGCCGGGTTCTAAATTAGGATTTGCCGAGTTAACTATCGCTTCAGTTGTTTGTTGCGTAATATCACCTAAAACAATTTCCAAAGTTGACTTATTTATCCATGACCGCACTGGTGCCATAGAAAAGAATATATCCAATTTTATAAAAAAATCAAGAGGTCAAAAAGATATGAAAAGATTCAAAAATTGCTTTTGTTTCAGAAAAATTTAATGACAAATTGTTATTTTTCCTACTCAACTTTATCTTTTCAGAGAAGAATTTAATATTGACAGATTAAAAAATTATTGACTTTATAGATTTTTTAGTTATAATTATTATATAGCCAGCATTTTCGAACTGAGTTTACTCAAAACTGAGCAGTTGAGATTCTACCCAATGCTCAGAATGTCAAAAAGATTCAAAACTGGACCCTTTGTCGATGAAATTCAATAAATGAGAAAAATCATAATTTTACTTGTTGCAATTTATTCTGGAATTATCTTCGCGCAATCAGGCGCGAAGTATTTAATTATCACGCACGACGACTTTGCTAATGCCATTCAACCTTTAGCCCAATGGAAACATAAAAAAGGACTGCCAACAAGAGTTGTTACCCTTTCTGAGATAAACGCCACTCCCGAATCACTTTCTGCAATTAAACGCTATATCAGTAATGCTTATAATACTTGGAATCCAAGACCGGAATATGTGCTCTTAGTTGGAAGTCCTTTACATATTAAGACTGACCAGAATAAGTATGACGATTATTATGCGAACATAACTGGTGATTACAAAATGGAACTTTCCCTTGGCAGATTTTCCTGTTCCACTGCAGTGCATTGTAGTGTAATGGTTGCCAAGACACTTAATTATGAACGCACACCATATATATTAGACACACTTTGGTATAAAAAGGCAACTGGTATTGTGCGAGAAGACCTTGGTGCGGTCGATTCAGTTTATTGGGCAAATATGCGCTATATTTTTGGTTTATGGCAGAATGCCAATTTTATACATATTGATTCCTTTTCCAGACAAAGACAAGATTCTGCCCGGCATGTTATCTCAGCAATTGATGATGGTCGGACATTTGTCGTTTTTCGCGGTCAGGGTGTTGGTAATTGGTGGGCACCGTTTAATCTTGACCCGGAACAAACTAATAATGGTTTTAAGTTACCAATTGTGATTTCTGGAACTTGTGCTACGATAAATTTAAGTTATTTAGAACCACATTATCTGGGTGAGAGATTTCTAAGAGCCGGCAGTGTTAATAATCCTAAGGGTGCAGTTGCCTTTGTCGGCACAACCAATTCTGAAGCCGGTTCCGGATTAGCCCAACTCAGAGGAATAGTCACAGTAAATATTGCCAAAGCAATTTTCACTGAAGGATTTTATAAATTGGGTGACGCATTAAAAAGAGGTAAATTTCTGGCAGATTCCATAAGACCATCAGGATGGACTTCAATTCGCTACCGAGAATGGAATCTGCTTGGTGACCCAGAATTATGTATTTGGACCAGTGTGCCGAAAACTTTAAGCGTGATTTATGATTCAATAATCTCAAGTTCCCAGACCAATATTTCTGCTCAAGTTAAAATTGGCACAACACCATTACCTAATGCTTTAGTTTGTGTTATGAAAGATACGATTTACCGCTATGGCACAACTAATAGTAATGGCATAATAAATTTTACAATTCCACCGCAAAACTCTGGGATATTTTTTATCACCGTGACCGCAAGAAATTGTAAGCCGTTTGAAGGAACGATTCGCATTACAACCACTGAAGTTGAAGAATATTCAACAGTCAATAGTCAAAATTCAAAAATTATCTTCACCGTATCACCCAATCCCTGCCGAAATATTGTAAATATTAATTGGTTAATTCCTCAGGACAGATGGCAAATGACGATTTATGATGCCTTAGGCAGGCAAATTCCAAATTCTAAATTCCAAATTCCAAATTCCAAGTTAGATATTAGCGATTTGCCTAAGGGTGTTTATATGATTGTGATCAGAAGAAATGAAACTGAGCGTTTTGCTCAAAAATTAGTAAAAAGATGAAGCAAGTCAAAACAAGACGACCTTTTTGTTATTCTGAATTTTACGCGGTGCGTAGCGACTGCGAGCCGAAGGAACTCAAATATTCTATTTTTTCGCTGTTGAGATACCTCGCCCGTATTGGGCTCAGAATGACATCTGTTCACATTGTCATTCTGAGTGCAATGAAGGGTCTCAAATTGCTGTGTTCCTTTACTTTTGAGATTCTTTGGTCAGACAGAATTATTTATAGAGAATTAATGATAAAAAAGGAGCATTAAGATGAAAAAAGTTTTACTATTAATATTTACTATAATCAGTTTCAGTTTTGCTCTGAATGGCGCGAAATATCTCATTATTACCCACGATAATTTCTATAATGCAATCCTGCCTTTAGCCCAATGGAAACATAAGAAAGGTGTGCCCACAAAAGTAGTTACACTTTCAGAAATTGGTGCAACTCCAACTGCAATCTCAACTATTAAGAATTATATTGTTAATGCTTACAACACTTGGAATCCGAGACCAGAGTATGTTTTGTTGGTAGGTGCTCCCAATTTTATCTATAGTGAGAATAATGCTTATGATGATTATTATGGTAATATGACTGGTGATTATTTAATGGAGTTGCCGGTCGGGCGGTTTTCCTGTACTAATGTCAGCGAATGTAGTCTTATGGTGACAAAAACCCTGGGCTATGAACGCAGTCCTTATCTTACAGATTCTCTCTGGTTTAGAAAGGGAACGACCATAGTTAGAGAAGATAATGATGGTGGCACCAGTGATTCAATATACTGGGCAGATGTGCGGTATTGTGCAGGATTGATGAGTAATGCCGGTTATATTCAAATAGATTCGTTTTCTAAAAATCGCGGGCATTCATATATTGATGTTGAATCAGCAATTAATGATGGTAGGACCTATGTCCTTTTTAGAGGTCAAAGCGTAGGCTCAACTTGGTGGAGCCCATTTGGTGTAACACCTAGTTCTTTAGTTAACGGGTTTAAATTACCGGTCATTATTTCAGCGACTTGTTATACAATGAGTTTAAGTGGTAGTCTATATTTAGGCGAAAGATTTATGAGAGCAGGCAGTGTAACAAATCCGAAAGGTGCGGTTGGATTTTTAGGCACTACCCAAAGCGGTAGCGGTATTGCACAATGTCGGAGTGCAGTTGCTAAGGGATTTTTCCGGTCAATATTCAATGATAAAATTTATAAACTTGGAGATGCTTTTAAGCGTGCAAAATTTATTGCCGATTCAATATACCCTACTAATTGGACAACTGTTCGCTACCGCGAATGGAATCTGCTTGGTGACCCAGAACTTAATCTCTGGACTAATAAGCCGAGACAATTAACTGTCTTGCACGATACAATAATTTATACTGGACTCCAAACATATACCGTCACAGTAAAAATCGGCACGACTTTTCTGAATGATGCTTTAGTTTGTCTAATGATGAACGACAGTGTGATTTATCAATATGGTTATACCAACAGTTCCGGGACTGTCAGTTTTTCCATTGACCCACCAACACCAGGAACTATGTCTGTCACTGTTACTGCGGTTAATTGTATTCCTTATGAAAAAAATGTTACAGTTCAACTTGGCGGTAATGTTCACGATGTTGGTATTCTCGCAATTCTTGAACCCACAGGCACAATTGGCTCAGGAACAAGTGTTTATCCCAAAGTTTTAATTAAGAATTATGGCACTTATACTGATACTTTTCCGGTGACATTTAAGATTGGCTCAGTATATACACAAACAATTAATCAGGTAGTTTTAGGTCCAGGAGATACTGTCACAAAACAATTTCCTGTTTGGAATGCGACTTTAGGCACATATGCTACTAAAGCATACACGGCACTGAATAATGACCAATGGCGAGCAAATGATACGGCATTTGGCTCATTTAGTGTTGTGCCACCTATAGATGTTGGTGTTGAGTCCATAATAAGCCCATTACCATTACATTATGTCTTAATAGGGTCATCGCTGATACCTCAGGCAAAGATAAAGAACTACGGAGCCGGTAACGCTTCAAATTTCTTTGTCATTTGTTCAATTGTAAACTCTAATGGCTATTTAAGACATACAAACACGCAAACAATTTCATTGGCAGGCGGCAGAGATACGACGATAAATTTCAGTTCTTGGATACCCACAGCATCTGAATTATGCACTGTTAAAATAAGAACATTCCTTGGAGGCGATGTCAATTCCAATAATGACAGAAAGACCGGAATCACTAATATCATCCAAATTTATCAAGTGACCATCGGCACGGCTACAACCAACGACCGTTTTCCTTTTGACCGCTTTTATAACTATTCTACCCATGAAGCGATATATCTAAAATCAGAAATAAATATTAATACTTCAGCAAAAATAACCCATATCGCATATGAGCGACATTCAGGGGCTAATACTTCCCCTATTGAAAATGTTAATATTTATATGCGGCATACTACTGCGACTACCCTTGCCAGTGGCTCAATTACTCTGCCACCAACTTCACCATATCAATTAGTCTATAGCGGAACATTTCCTAATGACGAAGGTGCCGGTTGGCGCGAAGTCGCATTGCAAACACCTTTCTATTATAATAACACGGATAATCTTCAGATTTTAATTGTTAAAGGTTATCAATCGTGGATTAATGATTATCCAATGTGGCGTTATACGGCGACTGCAACTTATCAAACTCGTCGAGCAAGTAGCGATGCAAATCAACCAACTTCTTTAACTGAAACCTATAATCGACCTAATATTGCACTTAAATTTTCATTACCTTATAATTATGATGTTGGCGTTGCCAGCATCCCATCACCTTCAGAAAGAGTTGTTGCTGGAACTCCGCAAAATGTAATTGCTGTGCTAAAAAATTACGGGTTAAATTCAGCCACTTTCTCAGCCAGAGCAATTGTAACGGATAGTTTATCGGGCACAATTGTTCTGCTTAAAGATTCAATAAACACTTTGATGCCAGATTCAAATCGTTCAGTCGACTTTGGTCAGTTTACGCCTGTTTCTAATCGAGTATATAATATTTTAGTATTTACAGCGCTTATTGGTGATGAATATAATAATAATGACACCTTAAAAGGACGCACCAGAACAACGCCAGCAAGTGACCCGGATGGTGCCGGATATTTTTATGAATCAACCCATAATTCAATTTATGGTGATACGGTCACTTATAATTGGTTTGATGGTTCTACTGGTGTGCAATTAACTGGTTGGTCACCAAGTGCTGATGATGGAAATGTTAGAGTGGCTTTACCTTTTACTTTTCCCTACTACGGCCAACCATTATGCACTGTTTATGTCAACACTAATGGTTTTTTACAATTTCCGACAACATTTACATCCAATCAAATAGCAAATCAACCGCTTCCTTATGCATCAATTAATAACTTTATTGGACCATTATGGGATGATTTAGACTTAAGAACTCTTTACTCTCCACCTGGAAGAGTTTATCAATACAATGACCCCAGTAATCAGTTCGTCGTGTTTCAATGGGATTCAGTTCCTCGGTATAACCAGACTGCTCAACGCAATACCTTTCAAATAATTCTTTATAAAGATGGACGCATTAAATATCAGTATAAACGCGTATCAACTGTTGCTCAAACCAGTAGCACAGTTGGCATTCAAGGTGGCAATGGCGCTAATAATTATTATTTGCAGTATAATCATAATGGTTCACCAAGTGCCCATATTCCGACTTCGGGAACTGCAATCCTGTTTAATTTTAATAAAGATGTCGGACCAATATCAATTGAAGCACCGTCTAATGTTGTTGATTCCGGAGAGGTTGTTACTCCTGTTGCGGTTGTGCATAATTATGGACCTAATCCTGCAAATATAAGTGTTAAATTTGAGATTAATGATGGATATGCAAATACGCAACAGGTTACAGTTCAAGGGCACTCAAGTCAAATTGTCGGTTTTGCACCGTGGACTGCACGATATTTTGGAACTTTTACAACGAAATGTTCAACTTTATATGCTGATGATTATAATTCAGGAAACGATAAAATTACCGGCAGTGTCAAAGTAAGATTTCACGATGTCGGCGCATATCAAATCGTCTCACCAAAAGATACTCAAATTCTTGGCAGTTTACCGGTTTCGGCTAAATTTAAGAATTATTATACCCGAACTGCTTCTTGTTCAACTAAATTCATTATCCGTAATGCCAGTGGCAATATCGTCTTTAATCAAACAAGATATGTATCTAATCTTTTACCTGATAGTATAAGACTTGTTAATTTTGGTAATTTCAGTGCTCTGCCAGGAAAATATTATACTCAAACATATACTATGCTTGCGACTGATGATAATACCTTAAATGATACCCTAAAAGATTCAGTTTATGTTGTCTTAAGTGCACCAGTTTTAACATCACCGCTTACTTCCGAAACCTTAAATACTTCAACTCCATCTTTTGCTTGGCAGAATGTAACAGGTGCCACTGCCTATCAGATTCAGGTTGCCGACACTTATAATTTTTCTTCACTAATAGTCGATACTATTGTCTCAAATACCGAATATCAACACCTAACTCCGCTGAGAAATGGTAAATATTATTGGCGAGTTAGAGCCGGTGTTCCTTATAGTTATTGGTCAGAAGTAAGGATATTTATCATCAGGACTTCAGTTTACCTGATAGCACCACTTCCTAACGCCATATTAAACACTCGCACACCGTTCTTTGATTGGCAGGATGTGAATAATGCGACGCAATATGAACTGCAAATTGCCAACAATGTTAAGTTTTCCTCACCTATTGATACGATTGTTTCCATTTCTCAATTTCAGATGCCATCACCAGGCTTGAATGAAGGCAATTATTTTTGGCGTGTGCGTGCTGGTTTACCTTATGGTCAATGGTCAGAAACAAGACAATTCACAATTACTTTATCCCAACCAGGTTGGCAAAGGATAAATCAACCATTTCCTTCTAATGTTGTCGGCAAAGGAGTTAAAGATGGCGGTGCAATGGTCGCAGTTAATAGTAATCTCTATGCTTTCCGCGGTAATAAATCTAATGAGTTCTATATGTTCAATGGCACAAATTGGGTATCAAAAGAAACAATGCCGTTTGGTAAGAAACCTCAAGACCCGACTAAATACAATATAAAACGAGTAGGAAAAGGTTCAGCATTGTGCTTTGATGGTGCAAATAAAATCTATGCAACCAAAGGTAATCGAACCCAAGAGTTCTGGGTATATAATATTTCCCAAAATCGTTGGACCGCCAAAGCCTTTATTCCTGCTGATAATGGTGCTAAAGGCGGAACCTCGCTTGTTTTCTACAATGGTAAAGTCTATATGCTGCTCGGCGGTAGAAAATATGGTGAGCCTAATTTCTTTGTCTATGATACCACATCTAACCAATGGAGTAGTTTGAATTCAGCACCGGCACCAGATTATAAACCTTACAAAGATGGTAGTTGCCTTGTGTTGTTAAGAGATACAATTTTCGCACTCAAAGGAAGTGGAAAAGACAACTATTTCTTTGCTTATAATATTCAAGCCGATGTTTGGAGTCAGCGTAAAACTCTGCCTTTAATTCATCCTCAGATAACTCAAGCCAAAAAGGTTAAAGATGGTGGTGCAATGGCTACGGACCAGAATGTTATTTATGCAATTAAAGGTGGTGGTGCGCAAGACTTTTGGCAATATCTGCCTGGGATAAATAATTGGATAAATCTTAATGGGATTCCAAAGATTGATGACAAATCAGTGCCTAAATCTGGTGCCAGTCTTGCCTATACTAATGGAAAAGTCTATCTGCTCAAAGGTAATAATACTACTGAGTTTTGGCAATATACACCAATGCCCACTGAACTATCTCAACCAGAACCGCTAATAAATACTTCATTGATGACAGAAAAGAATATAAATATCTCTGACTTTACATTTAGGGTCACACCCAATCTGATTGATGATGAGACAAAAATCCATTTTTCGGTTCAATCGCTGACTCGAGTTCAAATAAAGTTATATAATAATATAGGCCAATACTTGGAAACACTTTCCGATGATTATTATCAAACAGGAGCGCATTCTCTTCAGGTTTCAACTACTCATCTCAGCAAAGGCATCTATTTCATACATTACAAGGATTTAACCAATAATAAAAATTTAATTGTAAAAATAATAAAAAAATAAGACAACATAAAAAAATGAGAACTTGCAAATTCAGTTTTTATCCGGTTCTTCTTTTGGGAGAATTCTTAAAAATCATAAAAAAATAATAAAACGAAATAACCAGATGGCAGAAAAGACGATGATAAAGAAAGGATTGACACGATATCAACATATTCTTTCTTATCTCGTCTTAAAATTTTGCTATTCTGGATAAAATGGAGGCATTATGCCAAAAATAAATAAAATAATGCTTTTAGCCGTGTTTTTTATGTGCTCGCTCTTAATTGCTCAGCCAACACAAGTCTTTCCTCCGAATGGTTTTATAATTTATGACGCAACACCTTGGTTTGATTGGACTGATGAGAGTGGGGCAATTGAATATCGGTTGCAGATTGATGAGACCAATGACTTTGGTTCACCAATAATTGATAAGGTCGTTCCAATTTCCGAGGATTCCATTCCTGACTTCCAATCATTGCCTGAGTCTTTATATTATTGGCGGGTGCGAGTGGAAAATCCCTTAGGCGATTGGAGTGACATTTGGACAGTAAGGGTTCAACTTAAAGGTCCGGATTTACTACTACCAGAACCCGATGCGGTTATTAATGACCCAACACCAACATTTATTTGGTACTTACTTGGTGGCGCAGCCAACTTCCGTATTACCATTACTCCAGAAGGTAGTGCAATCCCAATTGTTGACTCAACATTTATGGATACGGTCTTTACCTGCCCAATAACTTTAACCGAAAATCTCTATTATTGGGATGTTCAAGCCTATGATAGTATTGGTAATCCAAGTGCAATCAGTACCAGGTCGTTTATAATTGATATAACTCCACCTAATATTCCCAGTTTAAGTTCACCACCAGATGATACAGTATTTACGACATCAAATGTATCCTTTTCCTGGAGTCCAGTTTCTGACGCAGTAATTTATAATCTGGTAGTTTATAGTGCAAAAGATGAAGTGGTTAATATTACAACATCTAATACATTTTATTCAACAACGTTTAACGAAGGATTTTATGAGTGGAAAGTGCGGGCACAAGATGTTGCAACCAACTGGAGTGATTATTCTTTAGCCCGTGGATTTAGTGTTATTCTAAGTCCAGCGGGTTGGGCAATTAAAGAATCAGTTCCGACTACTCCTGGTAAAAAGGGTATTAAAGATGGTGGTGCTTTAGTTTGTCATCAAGGAGTGCTCTATGCGCTTCAAGGCGGAAACTCAGTGAACTTCTTTGCGTATGAAAATGGAACATGGTCAGCGAAGTGTTCAATACCTTATGCACTAAAACCGAATGGCAAACCTGATAAAAAACGCGTCAAGGCCGGCGGTGCTTTAGTTGCTAAAGGTTGCACATTATATGCCTTCAAAGGTGGTAATACTTCTGAATTCTGGGCATATATTACGAATGAAAACCGATGGATACAAAGAACTTCAATTCCCCTTGGTCCGGCCAATTCTAAAGTTAAATCCGGTGGTGCATTAGTAGTTCATAATGGACTAATTTATGCCTTTAAAGGTGGCAATACTAACGAATTCTGGATGTATAATCCGGCGGACTCATCTTGGACACAGCAGACAAGTTTAAATACTTCAGATGGCAAAAAGATAAAAGGCGGTGCAGCATTAGTCTCTAAAGGCGATACGATTTATGCATTTGTCGGTAATAACACAAAACATTTTTATGCCTTTGCTAATGGGAATTGGACTCAAAAGGCAAACGCAATGTTCGGTACACCAAAAACCATAAACAAAGGCATTAAAGATGGTGCGGCATTAGTCGTATTGGCTGATAAGATTTATGCTTTCAAAGGCGGTAATACTCAAGACTTTGGTTTCTATGATGTATATACCAATACTTGGAATACTGCCGAGACGATTCCTGTCGGACCGTATAATAAAAAAGTAAAGCAAGGTGGCTCTTTAGCCGTAAAAGGTGTCAGCATTTACGCACTTAAAGGCGGAAACTCAAAAGAGATGTGGTGCTATACACCTTCATTAGAAAAATCAGAAATCAAAAACCCAATGTCAAATATCCAACAGATGGAAAATTCCAAATTCCAAATTCTACATTCCAAATCTACGATAAATGTCACACCAAATCCATTTTCCCAAGTAACTACTATTCATTATACAGTGCCGATTTCAAGCAAAGTTTCACTCAAACTGTATAATGCCAATGGAGAATTGATAGCAAATCTGCTGGAAGGTTATCAGAATGCTGGTTCACACTCCTTAAAAATCAAAACTTCGACATTAGGAATTAATAGCGGAATCTACTTCTTAAAATATGAAGATGCTAATCACCAAATGAAAACGAAATTGATAGTTAAGTAAACTACTACTTAAAACTCAAAGGGTGGGATATACTCTCCCACCCTTTTATTTTTATTAATCGTTCAAAGAATTTGTCTTTCCTCAAGCACAGCGTACCTGAAAATGCTCAAAACATTATTATTCTTCAATATTTTCAATTCTTTCTTACCCATTTCTCAGATAGACAAGGTCGTAAATTATATCATTTCTAAGTATATACAAAGGATCTTAATTACCAACAAATGCTATAAAATTGACAATCTTTATTTAGAGAGCTAAAGACTCAGCCAGAATTTCTGCAATATCTTTTATCTCTATGTCTCCTTGCATTGTTTTGACGCTGTCTTCAAACATTATCATACAATAAGGACAAGCAATTGCTAAGATTTCTGCACCAGCATCAATTGCTTGTTGAATGCGAATATCAGACATTCGTTCACCCTTTTGCCAATCTAACCATAATCCACCACCACCAGCACCACAGCAGACACTATCTTTTTTAGTAAAATTTTCTATTTCTAATAATTCTAATTCAGGTATGCTTTTTAACACCGCTCTGGGTTCTTCGTAGATATTATTCTGTCTGCCAAGCGTGCAAGGGTCATGATATACAACTTTCTTTTTTATTGGTTTAGACGGTATAATTTTCTTATCTTGAAGTAGTTGGAAGAAAAGTTGGGATGTGTGGACTACTTCAAAATCACATCCCAGTTCTTTGTAATCATTCTTATAAGCAGTATAACAATGGGGCGAAGTAACGAGTAGTTTTCTGACACCTTGTTTTTTTAGGGCATTAATATTATTATTAGCAATTTCCGTAAAGATTTTTTCTGCACCGATGTTTCTTATTGCTTCAGAACAACAAAAGACTTCATTGTTGACTAAACCAAAAGAGACATCAGATGATTTTAGCACTTTAACTGTCGCCTCGGCTATTTTTCTGATTTGCGCATCATAAGCCGGGATACAACAGGCAAAATAAGCATATTCTAAATTGGGAAGATATAAAGGCACATCAAATTTATTTGCCCAGTTATTTCTTTTTTCAGGAGTCTCACCTTGAGGATTACCCGAACTATAGATTTTAGTAACAATGTCTTTAAGTGTTTTAGGTATGGCTTCATAGTCAATTAAGAGTCGGCGAATTGCTCGGACAATATCACCTATGTTAACACCTCTTGGACAATAAGCCAGGCAATTATCACAACCAACACAACGAAAGAGTTCTTCAACTTCTTTTTCAATTTCTGCTTTATCTTCACTGGACATAACATTACCGAGTTTGACATTATGCGGAATTCGATTAACTATAAAATCAACTTTTTCAATTTGAAACCAAGGACATAAAGCCGTACACATGCCACATTGATAACACTTGTAGGCATCAGTCGCACCGAGTTCAATAATTGCATCTCTGATTTCCTTAGAAATTGTTATAATGTTCATTTTATCTTAATTTTACTTTTATTAATATTAGATAATAAAAGTTTTATAGGTGCGTTCGGCTTAAGATTTCAATTCTTTTATTTTAGTTGCTAAAATTGGAACAATTTTTAATAAATCGCCGACAACGCCATAATGGGCAACGGAAAAGATTGGTGCTTCTGGGTCTTTGTTAATCGCAATAATGGTTTCTGAGTTTTTCATTCCGCTGATATGTTGAAAAGCACCGGAAATACCTAAGGCAATATAAAGTTTCGGCTTAACAGTTTTTCCTGAAGAACCAACTTGCCGGTCTTTGGGAAGCCAACCCGCATCGATAATCGGTCGGGTGCAAGCAAGCGTCGCACCAATATCATTAGCAAAGTTCTCAATCATTGTTAAGTTCTTTTGTTCTTTAATGCCACGACCAACTGCCACAATAATATCGGCTTTGGTGATATCAATACCGGTCGTCGGAACTTCGCCGTATCCTAAAAACTTAAATCTTTCAGGAATTGACGGGTCAATTGCCAAAGGAAGTTTTTGAAGATTAGCGGATAGTTGAGGAATTTTAGGTAAGGAAAAGATTTTTTCAAAAGAGCCAGTGCGAACTGTGACCATTGCCGGTGTCTTCTTGCTAATAAATTCAGCAGTAACTTTACCACCATACATTTGCCGGCGAACGAGTATTTTTTCTGAACTGATTTCAAGGTCAAAAATATCAGTTAAAAGAGGCAGGGAAAGTGAACCGGCTAAGTAAGGTGCCAAATCCGTGCCAAAACCCGTATGACCAATTATTGTTAATAAAGGACGCGTCTCTTGGATTATTTTTGCAAGCACCGGTAAATAAATTTGGGTATTGAAATTTTCCAGCAGTTTGTCTTCAACACAAATGATATTATGACAATAAGACTTTATCGTTTCAACAATCGGTTGACAATTATCACTCAAAACAATACCGGTAATCTCATATCCTTGGGTATGGGCAATTTTATGGGCTAAGGTCAGCATTTCGTAACTAATATCTTTAATCTGTCGCTCTCGGTGTTCAATTAAGACCGCAATTGATGCTAAAGATTTATTTTGACTCATAAGCCCACCTTTTCTTTGATGATACCAGTTAATTTTGCTGAGATTTCATCTTCGCTACCAGTAATAAATTCGGCTTTGGCTTCGACGACCGGATGATACATCTTTTCCAGTTCGACTAAACTCTCAAAGGTATTAGGGTCAATATTTAGTTTTACTGCATCAAAGACTTCAATTGGCTTTGCGGCAGCTTTTTTGATACCGATAATAGAAGGGTATCGGGGAGTATTAATGCCAGTTTGAATGGTTAATAATGCGGGAAGGGGCATTTCTTTCTTTTCTAAAATACCCCCTTCTAATTCGCGGTCAATTCGTAATTTAGTGTTATCAATAACTTCGATTTTATTAACATAAGCCGCTGAGGGAATATTAAGTAATGATGCTAAAGTTGGACCAATTTGCGAAAATCCGTCATCAGTAGCAATACAGCCTGTCAAGATTAAATCGTATTTAATTGGAGAAATTGCATAATAGAGTGCTTTAGCGGTAGTCCAGGCGTCACCTTTTTCAAATAAACTATCAGTAAGCCGAATTGCTCGGTCTGCACCTTTTGCCAAACCCATTCGAAGAATCTCATCCGATTTTTGTTCACCCACAGTTATCAAAGTTATCGTGCCCCCCAACTTCTCTTTTAATAATAATGCCGATTCTAAAGCATAATTGTCGGCTTCATTAGTTGTGTAAATTAATCTAACTTTCAGAATATCTTTGCCTGAACTATCAACCCGAACTTCAGTTTCTGAAGTATCGGGAACCATTTTAAGACAGACAATTATATCCACAAAGACTCCTTTCTTATTTCATAATTTAAGATTTATGATTTCTCTTAATTTATAACCAAAAGTTATAATTTTGAATCGTTGTATAAAGTTACTTTTCATATCTGAGCACAATTTTATGTTAATTTAGAATTATATTAAAATTATAGTAAAAATCAAGATGAACTGCTTTAGATAGATTACAGCCTGAATCTTGACGAAACCGATAAAAGTTTTATACTTTTTAATAAGAAATCTAAAATTGAATACCCGTTCGCTGCCAATTAAATTTATCGATTTAATAACACTATTATACTCAAATAAAATGAAGACGATGCCTAAAAAAATTTAGATTTAACATAAGAAGAAGATGTTATCACTATACACCTTTTTATTAATTGTTCTCTGTAGTATTTCTAACTTCTTGAACGCTAATGATATTAATTTATGCTATAACCTTAGGGAATTTAACAAAGTTAAAGCCTTAGCAATATTAAATCTTAACCTCCAGCCATCCGGCATCTTTAATTTTGATAAATTATTGATGATTGGTAAGGCTGATTTCTATTCCCAAAAATTTGTTTCCGCCCAAAGATATTTTCAAAAAGCATTAAAAGTTGCGGATGACAGTATTAAAAAATCTGTCGCTGGTTATTGGTTAGGTCGAAGTTTTCTTGAGCAAAACAGTAATGAAAAAGCAGTCGATTATTTTAATCAGATTATCCAATATAACCAAAACCCCGAACCGGATTTTCTTTTTTATTACGGTATTGCATTATACCGACTGGGTCGTTATCCAGATGCGCTAAATTGTTTTCTCAATTATGAGAATCGAACAAAACCTGAACTCCATCCAAAAGAGTTACCCTTTTTTATTGGTGTGTCGGCTTTGTGTAGTCAGAATTTTGAATTATCGGAAAAATATCTTATTTCTGCAATTTCAAGGAAAGACGAAATTTCCAATCCGAAAGTAATTTCAGAACTCTTATATTTATTAAGTTTGAATTACTATTTGACCAATAATAAAGAACACAGTATAAATATTTTGAAGAACTTAAATGTTGCTGACCAAGGGTTACAAAATAAGATTAAATTAGTCTTGGGAACATTGTACTCCGAAAAAAAAGATTATAAAAATGCAATTAAAGAGTTTAATACCATAGTGTTAGACACTTTGAATGAATTAAAAGAACAGGTTTATTTCCGAATTGGCTTTGCGTATCTTAAAATGCGTCAACCAGAAAAAGCATTACAATATTTTGATTCACTAATCATAAATTATCCTAATTCATCATTAAGTGCCCTGGCATTATATAATACCGGAAAAATTTATCAGGCACAAAATAAATCTATCCGAGCCAAAAGGGCTTATCGTAAATTATTAGCCACCTATCCTGATAATCCATTAATTGAAGAAGCAACATTTAATTTAGCAAATATCTTATATCAGGAGAAGAATTATTTAGAAGCGGTTACAATTTATGAGAAATTGTTAAAAGATTTTCTCCAATCTCGTTTTCGTAAAACTGCTTTATTTAATTTGGCTTATAGTTATTATAATTTGGCTAATATTAATAAAGCCCAATTTTACGCTGAGCAATATACTAAAGAATATCCTAATTCCGATGACGCTTTTGAGATGTATTATATTTTAGGCAAAATTGGTGCTCAGAACAAAGATTACAATTATGCGATTCAGAACTTTTCTAAAATAACGCAGGGTAATTTATACGCCTATGCCTTGAAAGGAATTGCTGATATTTATTTTGCTTTGGACAGTTTACAACGAGCGGTCGATTTCTACAACTTAGCCGAAAAAAACAGCGCAGATACATTGCTTGATTTAGTAAGATATAATCGGGAAGCAGTCTATTTGAAACAGGGCGTTTATCCCAATGAGATTATAATGCGGAAGTCTTATTTAGAAAAGTATCCCCAATCTTTCAATCGTGCTAAAATTCAATATGAGATTGGACATTATTATTATTTGAACAATAAGTTCGACACTGCAATAGTTGAATTAGAAAAAGTTAGAACAATAGATACAATTTCAACTTTGATTCTAAATGCTGAAATTGAGAAGTCACAAAGTTTAGCGCTCTTAGGAGATACCACCCAAGCAATTAACAATTACTTGAAAATAATTCAAGAATTCCCTAATGCCGACATTATATTTAAGCCCTTATCAGCAATTGCCCATCTCTATTATTCAACTGCCCAATATGATAGTGCAATAATTTTTTATAATTGGCTTATTAGAGATTTTCCGAATGCGAATGAAACAGAGTCTGGTTATAGAGGATTAGCAAAGTCATATTACAGTTTAGGAAGAACAGATGAAGCAATTAAAATATTAGAAAAATTTAAGCAAAAGTATCCTCACTCGACAATGTTGCCGAATGTTTATTTAGAATTGGTTGACTATTATATTGAAATGGGTAAATATACTTTAGCCGAAAATACGATAAAGGAACTATTCAGGAAAATTGGAAAATCCGGTGATGGTTTTTTTCGATTAGGAACTATTTACAAAAAACGAGGGAAATTAGACGAGGCATTAAATTATTTTATTAATGCCTATAACACCTATCGTCAAGAAAAAAGTTCGGCAATGTTAGGTTTAACCTTATATGAAGCCGGTAATGTCGCAATTGAATTAAAGAAATGGCAAAGGGCAAAAGAATTCTTTGAACGGTGCCTTAAAGAATCAGAAGATGAACGACTGCGTATTTCCGCCCAAGATAAACTGAACCAAATCCAAGAAAAATTAAAAGATTAATATAACATCAACTGACGCGATGGGGTTCATTGTTCAAAAAAGGTAATTATTATTTAAGATTATCAAGATAGAACTTTTATATACTTAATATATAAAATCCAGATTTTAATTACTATCTAACAGCAAATTAACAATATATATTGGTTTCAAAGCAGAATTTACACCCTAAAGTTTACTTAGATACTGACATTCCCTATATGATTTGAGATAGCGCTTCACATTATTTTTAATATTAGGTTTTTAATTTATTTTTATACTTCTACCCTTATTTTCTAAAATGATTTTCAAACAACCAAAGGTGGCACTTCAATTGATTTTGATGAATCATCAGGTTTACTCTATGTTTTAGTGGGTGCACAGAAACTTGAATATAACAACTTCTTTTCCTATAATCCATCAGGAAAAACTTGGGCGACATTCCTAAAAACTCAACCTGGTCTATATAACAAAGCATGGAAAGATGGCAGTTGCATTAGAAAGATCGGCAATAAAATTTATGCAGCAAAAGGTGGTGACAAATATAATGCTTTCTGGGTTTATGACATTGGCACTAATAATTGGGATGAAATCGAATCCTGTCCGCAAAATCACCCGAATCTTGGAAAGAAGAATAAATTTGGTGATGGCACGGCAATTTGCACAGATGGCAGTGTGATTTATCTGATTAAAGGTAAAGGCAAACAAGACTTTTGGATGTATACTCCGTCATCTAAAGGGCTTTGGACTGGACTGTGCACCATTCCCAGATACGGTATAAACTATAAGAAGTCAGTGCCAAAAACCGGCGCGTCGCTGGCTTATGCTGGCAGTAGAGTTTGGTTAATCAAAGGAAATAAACTTAATGAATTCTGGCAGTATGTCCCAGAAGAAAAATCAAAAATCAAATATCAAATATCAAATATTTCACCAGCAATACAAAGCAATCCTACGCCGATATTAGAATTTCATCTTGATGTGAAACCCAATCCATTTACCCGATTTACAACGATTAATTACAATGTGCCAGTTTCAGGAAAAGCCTTAATCAAACTTTACAATGCATCCGGAATCCTCATTAAAACTCTTGTAGATGAATATCTCAATGCTGGTTCGTATGCAATCAGCCTTTCTGACAAACATTTAACAAAGGGCGTTTATTTCTTACGATACGAGCACAACACCAACACCAAAGAAATTAAACTCATCCTCCAATAAATTGTGAAAAAACCAAATCAGGGGGCGAGACTTCGCCCCCTTATTATTTATTTT
>JAOABV010000032.1 GCA_026418155.1 candidate division WOR-3 bacterium
CTCATTGCCCGCTCATCACCATGTAAAAAATCTTTTATCAGTTTTGAGTTTTGACTTTTAGGGTTTGAGGTATTAATAGTCAATTCCTTGCCTTGAGATAAATCCCTTTTGGTATGGGTGCTTAATTTCCTTTATTTCGCTGACCAAATCAGCCAGATCAATAAGTTCTTTGGCAGCATAACGACCAGTAAGAATAAGTTCAATCTGCTTGGGACAATTTTTAATGAGCTCAATAACATCCGGTAATTTAATTAGGCCATAATCAATCGCAACATTAATCTCATCCAGAATGACCATATTATATTTTTTTTCGTTAATTACTTTTCGTGCTAATTTTAAGCCTTTTTCGGCATATGCAATATCTTCTTTACTGGGATTACCTTTTTCCACAAAAGTTGGCAGTCCTGATTGCACGACCTTAAAATTTTTCAGTTTCTTAAGTGTTTTGATCTCGCCATAACCCGCATCACCTTTCATAAACTGTATCATTATCACTTTCCATTTATGTCCCAAGGCTCTTATTGCCTGACCAATCGCGGCTGTGGTTTTACCTTTGCCATTGCCTGTATAGATTTGTATCATTAAATTATTATTCGCCTAATCTAACTTCATTCAAAAATCTACCAATGGCTTTGAAGATATTATATTCTAATATCTCTTTTGCTACTGGCGAATTCTGAATTAATACCGCTATTTGAGAAGTCGGGTCAGTTGCCACTAAGATTAATCGCAATATGAAATGAAGAACTATCCAAGCAGTCGCAACACCAAAAATAAAACTTAGATAAGCATCAAATGGTTCCCAGGTAAGTTCTAAGCGGGTGGTTATCAATTTTGCAATATATAATAAGATGACCGCCATTACTATGAACATAATTAATAGCGTTACTCCTTTGCTAATCGGTAAAAAATTAGCAATGGATGAATACGTTTTAAGTGCTATCCAGGTTGTTAGCAGTAAAGCAATCATTTCAAATAAGGGGATATCCATCTCTTTTGAGCCTCGAGCAGTTTGCACAATAATAATAATTAATGCAACTAATAATATAATCCAATCGATGCCGGTCATAATTAGTTAATCACCTCTATTCATTTTAGTTTATTTCACTTATCTATTTTTACTTAAGAAAATGTGTTTGTCAATAAGTGTCTGTGAGAAATTTATAATCACGAAAGCACGAAAATTATGACAAATTGCTAATGGCTATTAGCAAATGGCTAAATAGTGTTTCTGAGCATCGTAATTTTTAGTATCTAAACTCACGTCCTACAGATAAAGAAAAATTTGGGTTTATTTTATTATTGGGCATTTTGACTAAGTCAGCGAAACTAAGAATTAATTGCAATGGTCCAATGGGGGTATTAGTTCTAATGCCGAAACCGGCACCAAAATGACAGTCTCTATTAAAATTAAAATTGGTAATCAACTCGTCGTATTTCTTAAAACTGACAATATTGGCTAATACCTGAAAATAGAAGGGGTAATCTTGATGACTAAATAGGCGAAATAAACGAAAATCAGCACTGGTGCCGATATTTAATTTTTGTTCAGTTAAAAACTCATCTTTCTTAAAACCAATCAGATTTTCCGCCCCAGAATGAAAGTATTCAGATAAAGGCAGTGTGCCATAACTAATGCCGATTTCCAGTTTGGGCTTTAATGTCAACCAAGGTAAAAAAGATATTGCCTGTTCAGAAAAATAACGGAGTTTTAAGAAATCGGTTGACGCATTTAATTTTTGAAGGGAAGAAAAACCAGTTATGCGATAAGTTATGCCCTGAGTGGGAAAATATAGATTATCAAAATTGTTGAATTCTAATCTAAATAAAGGACCAATTATCCATTCTCGGTTAGGAAAGTTATTAAAGAATGATAAGCTGGGTTTAGTATAAGTTGCTTTATAACTATTAAAACCGATATTAAAAAAGGCATCGCGTCCTAAAATATAACCAATTTCAAAGACTCCGCCGATTAAATTAGTATAATAATCTGCTGACCATACTCTGTCTTCAAAATAGGAATTATGTAATGCCCGGTAAAAACCATCTAAACGATAGCCAAAGGGCAATAGAAAAAGTCTTGTGCCCGTTAAACCCAGACGATATTCATTGGGATTACCAAGATGAATGGCTCCTCGCACATTGGCACCTGAGCCGGATAAATTGCCTTGACCAACTTCTAAACCCATAATAATATTGTCGTAATTATCATATCGGAGACCAAAAGAATAAAAGCCAAATGCCTTTTCTTGTAAGACTATTGTTACATCAACTGAGTCTGCGTTAAATTCTACGCGATAGTCAACATCTTCAAAAAAATCAGTGTTGAATAATCTAACCAAATCATTTATCAACTGGTCAAATTTTAGATGAGTTCCTTTACGAATTGTCAATTTATGGGTAATAATATTTTTATGAGTTGTTTTTAGACCTTCAATTCGGATAGTACGAATTATTGACATTGACCGTTTCGTTATTTTATTGCGTTGCGCAATGACTTTTTTACCTTTTAATTTCTCTTTTATTATCGGAATTACTTTTCTGGTTGCTTCTTCCCCGGCTTTGATGAGTTCTTTTGCCTTAAAAAAGTCTGAATGCTTAAATGGTTCTACATTTGGTTCAATTAAGACATCAGCATATTCTTTTTGTCGATTTAAGTCTTCAATTGCTACTAAATCCATACTTCGGGACACAATATCAATTAACGAGATACCTGTTTCTGGAGTATGTCGTATAGTTAAGGATGCAATTATGAAATCAGGATTGAATTCAAACAGTGGGTCCACTGGTAAATTCTGAATTAGACCACCATCAACATATTCTCGGTCTTGAATCTTTTTAGGCGCAAAGACACCGGGGATGGCAATACTTGCTCGAATTGCTTGAGCTAATCTGCCGTATTTAAGAATTACCTTCTTACCACTTGCTAAATCTACTGCGACTGCGCGATAAGGAATTGGTAAACTATCGAAATTATAATAGGTATCATATTCAATTTGGGACAAACATCGCATCAATAAGAAATCGACATTTTGGATTGGCACCAAACCACTAGGTAAGATTGGAATAAAATTATGATGTCTTAATTGGAGAAAATATCTTTGGACTTGTTGTCTTTCAGGTAAATAGCGCGCGCCAAAAGGTACTTCCGCACTAAAAAGTGACCACCAATTAACACTTAAAGCAATACTTTCAATTTGAGTTGCGCTATAACCTGCAGAATATAATCCCCCCACTAAAGAACCCATGCTATTACCAGCAATAAAAGAAACCGGAATTTGTTCTTGTTCTAATACTTTTAACACGCCGATATGGGCAATGCCTAATGCTCCACCACCAGAAAGGGCTAAACCAATTCGGACAATATTGGTGTCGTTCAAAACTTGCCCGAAACAAAAAGAAATTAATAGAAATATCAAAATAGCAGTTCTTTGCACAATTTTATTATACGCATAAATGCGTTTAAGTAAATAAGCGGATTCTAAAGGAACGCCAATTAAAAATAAGAAAAAAAGAGTATTAGAAAAACCATTAATGAATATAAAACGCAATCAAAACACTTCAAATAACAATGAACAAAGAAGACATTGCGAAATAAATTAACCATAATCTAAGTACATTCGTGTTAATTCGTGGCTTAATTGTTTTCGTGCGTTGATGATTAAAATGACTTTAGTTGGTTCTATTTAAAACATCATTTTAACAAAAATTTTGAGATAATTGTTATTTAACTCATTTGATTTGTTGTATATTATCGAATAATTGCTTAAATAAGAGAACTAAAGGGTCAGTTGTCCACGATGTGCAATAGTAAGTTAAAAGAACATTATGGTTAAATCATTGGTTATACCATTTGATTTATTTTTAACTACAATTAGTTTGTTTAGTGTCAAAGAATAAAGTAGTCTATATCAGTAGCATTAGAAGATTTTTTATCCTATCAATCAGATATTCACCTATCACATTTTATGTGAAGATGAAAAGTGAGTTAGAAAATATATAAAGGACTCACTCATTAATCTCATATAAAAATTAAAAATGAAATGCGAAAAAATAATTATAAAGAAGAAAAAGTAATCTCTTTATATTAGATTTACGGATATTTTACAAACATTTATAATAATCTCTAAAACTCACATCGTCTTCATCTATCTGCTTTGTCTTTTTGAACATGAAGATTCACATAAAACATTAATTTTAGAAAATATAAAGTTAACTTCTTGCTTTGGGCCATATTATAGAATATATAGTCCATATTAGGAAATATCCTGATATACTACATTTTATTACTCAAAAATATGTCAACACTCTATATTTTTGTCCACTTGACTTAATCTATAAAACTTCTATAATATCAGTATGAAACTATCGGATAAATTATTGAGTCTTATTAAAGAGACAATTAATGCTTGCGGTGTGGAACTTTATGATGTTGAGTTCAAAGGTAAAATATTACGCGTATCCATTACTAAACCTGAAGGCATCTCTTTAGACGAATGCGCTTATGTTTCCGAAAGACTTTCGCAAAAATTGGATTTGGAAAACCTCATTCCAACTCGTTACTATTTAGAAGTTTCTTCTCCAGGCATTGAGCGGAAATTACGAAATGTTTCTGATTATCAAGGCGTTATCGGAAATAAGGTATCTATTATAACTAAAAGCGGTAGGTTTGTTGGTAAGGTTCAGTCAGTGGAGGCATCGGGTTTAGTAATATTGAATGATGTTGGTTCAAAAGGCAAGGCTGGTGAAGCAGAAGTTATTTCGTTTGCTGATATAAAATCAGCACATCTGGTAGTTGCAACTGAAGATTTGTTCAAAGAAGCAATTTCCCGAATGCAAAAATCAAGTCGCGATAATTTTGCCGATTATAACGAACTAAATCAATCCGAGATAAAAGTAGATAATAATATTGGAGGCATTGATGAATAAAGAAGTTTCTAATATTATCACCCAAATTGCCCGAATTCGTAATGTTGACATTAATTATGTCTGTGAAACTTTAAAGAATTCAATTGTCGCAGGATTAAAAAAACGTTTCGGGCCGGATGCTCAAATTGAAGCCGATATAACGCCAGAATCTGGAGAGTTAAAGGTTTACATCGCGAAAAAGGTAAGTGCAAAAGTAAAGAATCCGGTTAATGAGATTTCTTTAGAAGAAGCTAAAACCATTAACCCCAATGTCGAAGTTGGTTCTATAGTCCGCATTGAAATTCCCTTGTCTGAGATTGGCCGGAGTGCGATTAGAAAGGCCTCAGATGAGTTGATGGTAAAACTCCGTGAAGCCGAACGAAACAAACTCTTTGATGAGTTCAATCGTAAACGGGGCGAGATTATTTCCGGCACTATTAGTAAAATCGGCAAAGATGAGATTATTGTTAATATTGGTTTGACTGAAGCAATTTTATTAAATAAAGACCAATTAAAAACAGACCATTACCGTCAGGGTGCACCAATTAAGACAATCATCTATCGTGTGGACAAAACACCAATTGGCCCACGCATTTATCTATCTCGCACCCACAATGATTTTTTGCGAAAATTATTATTAAAAGAAGTGCCGGAAATTCGGGAAGGAATTGTGGAAATTAAAGGTATTGCCCGAGCACCTGGTCAAAGGGCTAAAGTTGCAGTTGCCAGTAATGATGAAAAAGTTGACCCAGTGGGTGCTTGTGTTGGATATCGAAAGTCACGAATCGAAAATATTATTCGGGAACTTTCCGGGGAAAAGATTGATATTGTGTTGTATAGTAAAGATATGGATGTATATATTAGCCGAGCCTTAGCACCAGCCAAAGTAAAAGAAGTGATTAAAGAAGGTGAAACTTATTTTGTGATTGTGCCTGATGACGATTTTTCAATTGCTATTGGTAAACGGGGACAAAATGTTGTTTTAGCCAGTGCTTTAGTCGGGACAAAACTGGAAGTTCTTAAAGAATCGGAATATAGAAATCGAGTTCTGGCGGAAAAGGCCAAATCGATTTCCTTAAAACAGTTGGATTTACCCGAAGAAGATATTATTAAATTACAAGATGCTCAAATTTTTACTGCCTTTGATGTAATTAATTTATCTACTGAACAGATTGCAATGTCAGCAAACTTCGAATTAGACAAGGTTGAACAAATAAAAAAACAAGTGCGAGAGCAATTAGAAAAAATGTTTAGTCTTCAGGAACTGAAAAGTAATAAATGATTAAATAACAATAGAAATAACAACAACAATGTTACAACTAATTGGCCGAATAAATAGAGTGATTAAAAATCAAATAATATTATTAGATATAAACTTCTGAGACCATCATTAAAAATATGCCACAACCATCGCAGGACGCTCGAAAGATTAATCAGGTGCAGAAAAAGAAAAAGTCCGTAAATGGCTTGAAAGTAAATGAAGTTGCGCGTCGGCTTAATCTTTCGAGTGAAGCAGTAGTTTCAATACTTAAGGAACTAGGATTTCCACCTCGGGGATATACTGCGCTGGTTACTTTTGATGAGTTTAATAAAGTCAAAGAAAAAGTGAAACAGGAAAAGACACTTTTCAAAGAATCACTTAAAAAAAAGACCGTATCAGAAGTAAAAACTGCGCCTGCTACTAAATTGTCGGTTACCGAGATCGATGTTAAGAAAGCAGTCAAGAAGACATTAACTAAAATAGAACATCGTGAGGTAAAACCGAAACGCCATATTGTTAAAACTATACCCACAATAAGTGAACCGCAGGAAAGGAAAATTAAAGTCGCACCTTATCTTAGTGTTGCCGAATTAGCCCACCTGTTTAATGTTCCAGTTAATGAAGTAATAAAGAAATGTATCGGGTTCGGCTTATTGGCAACAGTTAATCATCGCTTAGACCCAGAAACAATTACTTTACTGGCTGATGAATTCGGTATTAAAGTAGAAATTGAAGAAGAGACGATTCAGCCGACTGAAATCAAAGGTGAACTTCTTGAACGACCCCCGGTAGTGGTTGTAATGGGGCATGTTGACCATGGCAAGACATCTTTGCTCGATTATATCCGTAAAACTAAAGTTGCTGAAAAAGAACCAGGAAAGATTACCCAACATACCGGTGCTTATGTTGTCAACTATAACAATAAAAGAATAACTTTCTTAGATACACCGGGTCATGTTGCATTTACTGCAATGCGGGCTCGAGGTGCGCAAATTACTGATATTGCAGTATTAGTTGTTGCCGCAGATGATGGGGTTATGCCTCAAACCATTGAAGCCTTAAATCACGCTCGTGCCGCTGGTATTCCGATTATTGTTGCCATAACTAAATGTGATTTGCCGAATACTAATCCAGAAGTAGTAAAAACTCAATTGTCCAAACAGGGGATTCGAATTGAAGAATATGGTGGGGATACAATGTGTGTTTTAACTTCAGTTCGAACCGGAATGGGTATTGAAGACTTGTTAGAAGCAATTCTTTTATTAAGTGAAGAATTAAAGTTGCAAGCAGTATATGAAGGAAATGCTTCAGGCGTTGTGATTGAAAGTCGAGTTGACAAGGGCCGGGGTAATGTTGTTACGGTCTTAATCCAACAAGGCACCTTAAAGCGCGGAGACATATTCGTTTGTGGTGAATTCTATGGTCGAGCACGAGATTTGCTTAATGAAAACTTTCACCGGCTAGACCGAGCGACACCGTCAACACCGGTCTTAGTTTTGGGGTGCTCTGGTCTGCCTGAAGCCGGCGACCGATTTGAAGTCGTTAATGATGAACGAACTGCTCGAGATATCGCGATGCGCCGAGCTTTAGCAAAACGCGATATGCGACTGAAACATAAGACACCAGTTTCTTTGCAGCAATTACAACAGAAAATTGCTGAAGGTAAAACTAAAGAGATGAAAATCGTGCTTAAGGCTGATACCTTTGGTTCGGCTGAAGCCCTAAAAGATGCTTTAGAGGGTTTATCAATTGAAGAAGTGGTGATTCGGGTTATTCATGCAGGTATTGGACAGATTACGAGTTCGGATGTGCTTTTAGCCCAAGCATCTGAAGCAATTATTGTCGGCTATCATGTTACTGCTTTAGCCGATGCTGCGGAAATTGCAGAACGTGAAGGAGTAGAAATCAGATATTATAATGTGATCTATTCAGCCTTAGACGATATTCGTTCCGCAATGTTAGGACTTTTAGAACCAGAACAGAAAGAAGTTTTGATTGGAAAAGGCGTCATTCGCCAGGTATTTATGATTCCACGCGTTGGACCGGTTGCTGGTGTCTATGTAACTGAAGGCAAGGTAACCAGAACCTGTTTAGTGAAAGTTATGCGTGATGGTAAAGAAGTGCTAAAAAGCCGAATCAGTTCATTAAAACGATTCAAGGACGATGTTAAAGAAGTGGAAAGCGGATATGAATGTGGTATTGGCATTGAGAATGCGACCGATTTACAACCAGAAGATATTTTAGAATTCTATAAAATCGAAGAAGTGGTTCGAACAATTGAAAGTTCATTGACCCCAAAAGAGTAATGACTAACGATTTTACAAAATCGAAGATGTTGGTACGATTGTGAAATTTCTCCAAGGACCAAAGGCTAAAAACTAATGACTTATAAATAATAACTAAAACAACCAATGTCCATAGGTCTTTTAGTTATTGATTGTATGTTAAATAATAGCCATTCGCTTAAAGAAAAAAGGAGTGTTTTCCAAAGTATCACTAATAAAATCCGGCAGAATTTTAATGTTTCAGTTGCCGAAACAAACTATCAAGACCTTTGGCAAAGAGCCGAATTATCAATCGTATTTGTCAACACTGATTGGAAGATGATTGAACGAAACTTTCAACGCATCCTTGAATTCATTGAACAAGACCGAAGGATTACTATTCTGAATCACGAAGCAAAATCAATCTACTAAAAGATTAATACCATAATCCCAAAATCAATCAATGAAAACAGAAATTTCCAAGTTAAATCTTAAACAAATTATTCAACAAGCGTTAAAAGAAGATATTGGGTCAGGCGATATCACGACAAACTTTACAGTTGATAAAAATAAGATTGTCACTGCGGAAATTATTGCTAAAGATGACGGAATTCTTGCCGGTAGCGATGTTGTTAAGATGGTATTTCAGTATCTTGACCCCAAAGTAAATGTTAATTTTAAAATCAAAGACGGCGAGCGATTTAAGTCTAAACAAGTGATTGCTCAAATAACTGGCAAAGCACAAGCATTATTAAGTGGTGAACGAACCGCACTAAATTTTCTCTGTCGGTTATCAGGTATTGCAAGTTTAACTCGGAAGTTTGTTGATAAAATATCGGATACAAAAGCAAAGATTCTGGATACCAGAAAAACAACTCCACTTTTGCGGGATTTGGAAAAATATGCTGTTCGCGTTGGTGGCGGTTATAATCACCGGATGGGACTTTATGATATGATGCTAGTTAAAGATAATCATATTAAAATTGCCGGAGGTATAACGCAAGCAATTAAAAAAGCACAGAAATATAATAAAAACAAATTACCTATTGAAGTAGAGACAAAAAATTTAAATGAAGTTAAGCAAGCGTTAGCACTTAATGTTTCAATTATTATGTTGGATAATATGAATTTAAGGCAGATTGCTCAAGCAGTAAAATTAGTTAAAGGAAAAGCAAAACTTGAAGTATCAGGAGGCGTTAACTTAAAAAATGTCCGAAAGATTGCGAAAACTGGGGTAGATTATATTTCAGTCGGTGCTATAACCCATTCCGCACCAATTGTTGATATGTCGATGAAGATAAAATGAGGATACGGAAAAAAACATTGACCTCGTACATTCGCAGAAAATTTATAAGAAACTTTTAATGATTTTTATCCATTGTGGATTTGGCTTATTATAATTAACCTTGTTTGGAACAATATATTCGTTAATAAAATTTGTTTTTCCGGTTCTTAAATAAATGTTCAGACAATATTTTAAGATAACATATTTATAGTCAAAGAGTAAAGCTTATCATAGATAATGTTTAGTAAACTTATTTTGGGTTCGAATAGAAAACAAAAAATCCAAAGATTGGAGGCCAAAATGAGGGTTATTAAATATATCTTCTATCTTTGGCTATTAGTTTTTGGGTTAGCGTCTGCTTATACTTTTCATGGTTCAGCAATGGCACCAAATAGTCTTAAAGGTTGGGTTGTGACAATTGATACACCGGGAGTTTTTCATACACCAAATTGTGGATTAGATTGGATAAGACAAAATCTAATAACCTACCGAGAACTTGCTGATGTTTTTTCCCTCACTGAACAAAAAGGATGGATTGCTTCTTATTCGTATGGTTATATTTTTTACACAGAAGATGGCGGAACAAATTGGTTACTACAAGTTATGGGATTGTCCAAATGGACGAATCGTGTCTTCTTTATTGATGACAGTTGTGGTTGGGTTGCTTGTCGCGGTGCAATGTTAGGTCGAACAAACAACGGAGGCCAAAATTGGGAACAAATATTTTTACCCTATCCACCGTTTCGTTTAGATTCAGTTGATATGCAGAATATATCATTTATTGATAGAGCAAAAGGCTGGTTTTGTGCGGGCAGGTATCCTGAATACCGTTCCTGGCCAGGCGAAACTTGTTATACTAAAGGTCAAGGATATATTGCAAAATCAACTGATGGCGGTTTGAACTGGCAACTGCTCTTAAAAGATACAATTTATGATTTCTTTGATGTTAAATTTCAAGATTCATTAAATGGTTTTGTTGTCGGTGGCAATGACCGAACAATGTCAGCAATTATAATGCGAACTGCTAATGGTGGTAATACCTGGCAAACAATAACAATTCCCTGGCAAACAAAATATCTCAGAGCATTAGAATTTATTTCACCTAACCGTTTCTGGGCAGTTGGTCATAATGGCACAATACTTTATTCTTGCGATGCTGGCAATAGTTGGACTTTACAACAAAGTAATGTTAATGCGACTTTGTATGATGTTGATTTTGCAGATTCGTTATATGGTCTTGTTGCCGGCGATAGTTATGTTTTATATACTCATAATGCCGGACAAACTTGGAGTAAAACGCGGATTGGTATCAGACAGGAAAATACTTCATATCTGGTAATGGAAAATCAAGTAGAGATATATCCGAATCCAGCATCATCGCATTTCGCTATTCGCTTTTCGTCCCACGCTTGCCCGCTTCGGGTTGACTGCATAAGAATTTATGATGTGACCGGAAATGTGATAAAAGTTCAAGAGTTCAAAGATGGAAAAGTTCAAAAGATTTCGCTTGATGGGATTAAGTGTGGTGTCTATTTTGTCAAAATTGGAAATCAACTGATAAGGAAAAAATTGATTGTAATAAAATGATTAGGATTGGAGAAGTCATTCTTTAATAATTACATAAAAGTTGATTGTAATAAAATGACTAAGTTCGGTGAAATTATTCTTTAATAACGATGTAAAGGTTAATTGTAATAAAATAATTAAGATACGTGAAGGTATTCTTTAATAACGATATAAAGGTTGATTGTAATAAAATAATTAAGATAGGTGAAGGCATTCTTTAATAACGACATAAAGGTTGATTGTAATACAATGATTAGGATATGTGAAGGTATTCTTTAATAACTACATAAGAGTTAATTGTAATAAAAAAATTAAAATTGGAGAAGTCATTTTTTAATAACGACATAAAAGTTAATTTTAATAAAATTATTAGAACAGGCAAAGTTATTTTTTATAATTTCATAAAAGTTGTTGTAATATATTGATTACGATTAGTAAACTCATTCCTTAATCACCAGATGAAAGTTAAAAATAATTCTTTATAATCACTACACAACCGCTAACATCTTTTCTAATGCCAGTCGGGCTTTTTGAGCAATTTCTTCAGGCACAACAATTTCATTATTCTCAATTTCTAAAACGGATAACACTTTATCTAATGTTGTTTTTTTCATATTATTGCATATCGCGGTTCTTTTTAAGGGATGGCAAAGTTTATTCGGATATTCTCTTTTAATGCGATTGCATAAACCGACTTCAGTGCCTAAAACAACTTCGTCAAAGTCTTTTGCTAATTTAATCATACCACTGGTAGAAGCAACAAAATCGGCCTCGTTAATAACTTCAGGTAGACATTCGGGATGGACAATAATTTTCGCATTAGGGTATATTTTACGAGCCTTGATGATATCTTCAGCCGTAAAATATAATGCGTGCACATAGCAGAATCCTTCCCAAGCCATTATCTCTCTTTGAGTCTGTTTTGCCACATACCAGGCTAAATTTTTATCAGGCACAAAGAGGATTTTCTTTTCCTTCGGAATTGAAGCAACAACTCTTACTGCATTGGCCGAGGTGCAACAGATATCAGATTCGGCTTTGACTTCAGCCGGTGTATTAACATAAGCAACAACAATAACATCGCCCAATTCCTCTTTTTTTAATCTTAGTGCTTGTGCAGTAATCATATCGGCCATTTCGCAACCAGCATTAATATCTGGCATTATGACTTTTGCCTGAGGATTGAGAATTTTTGCAGTCTCAGCCATAAAATGGACGCCACAAAAGACTATTAGCCGAGATTTAGTTGCTTGGGCTTTTTGGGATAAATCTAAGGAATCGCCAATAAAATCAGCAACTTCATAAATCTCTGGTCGCTGATAATTATGAACTAAAATTACCGCATTCTTTTGTTTCTTTAATGCCAAAATTTTATTAATTAGATCTATATTCATTATAATTTAGCAGTAGCAAATTTCACAAAGTTTTGTGAGATGATTGTTTCTTTATTCATTGGTATTTGATTATATAGAATATTAGTTAAATTACAAGAGGAACATAAGTTTATTAATTTTAGAAGCGTCAAGAATATTGGACCAGTTTTTTTC